>JADLCG010000183.1 GCA_020847355.1 Anaerolineales bacterium
AATTTATGCTCAGGTTGGTTTATAAGCCGCATTCTGTCCAATGGCTTGCGCCATCTGGGCAATCATCTCTCTGGGCGGCGCGTCGCCGCGCCGCTCGTTGCGGCCTACCCGGAACTGGCTTCCTCCACACAAGGGGGAAGCGCGTATGGAGACGAGCAGTCTCCCATCGTCCACAGACGAACTTGCTCCTGCTTGGCCTTGCTCCCGACGGGGGTTACCTAGCCATTTGCATTGCGGCAAATGCTGGTGGTCTCTTACGCCACCTTTTCACCATCACCGCAAAAATGCGGCTGTCTGTTTCTGTGGCCCTCTTCCGGCGGGTTAGTTCCCCGCCCCGGATGTTATCCGACGTCGCGCTCTCTGGAGTGCGGACTTTCCTCGATCCCGTCAACGCAGAACCGCGATTGCCCAACCAACCTGAGTTTTTTTATCATACACGAGCGCCGAAGACCCGTCAACGCTAAACAGTGGACATTTGCGAAAAAGACATTAAAATAGGAAGGTCTCTGGTTCTTAATCATGCTTTAAAAGGATACATCGTGAGCAACTGGCCCGGAAAATTTGTAATTGGTCTAACTGGAAATATCGCCACCGGAAAGAGCGTGGTGCGGCGCATGGTGGAACACCTCGGCGCTTACACGATTGACGCGGACGCTTTAGCCCATCGAACTTATGCCAAAGGCGCGCCGGGCTATCAAGCCGTGATTGATAAATTTGGGAAATGGCTCACCACAAAAGACGGCGAAATTGACCGCGTCAAATTAGGCAATTTGGTTTTCTCCGATCCGGAAGCGCTCAGCCAATTGGAAGCGATCGTGCATCCGTTGGTGCGTCAGGCGACTGAAATGCTAATTCGACGAGCCAGCCAACCCGTCGTAGTGATCGAGGCGATCAAGCTTTTGGAAGGCGATCTCCGAAAAATCTGCGATTCGATTTGGGTCACCAATGCGTCGGAAGAAATCCAAGCGGAACGGTTGACGAGTAAGCGCGGATTGAGCAAAGAAAAAGCGCTAGAACGCATTCGCGCGCAATCGGCGCAAAGCGCCAAAGTGGCGATGGCGAATATTGTGCTGACGAATACCGGCTCATTTGATAATTTATGGAAGCAAGTGAGCGAGGCTTGGAAGGAAATCGTCCCCGGCGGCGCAGGCGAAGAAGCGGCTACTGAAACTGAAGTTAAGCCAACTGCATCCACCGCCGTCCCATCTTCTCCGCAGAAGAGCGGCGGCGTGTTCTCGGTGCAACGCGGCCGACCAAAAAATTCCACAGCCATCGCCGAATTTATTACGCGCGTCAGTCAGGGCAAACGTAAAATGACCGCCGATGATGTGATGGCGGAGTTTGGCGATAAAGCCTATATGTTATTATATTTGGACGAAAAGCTAGCGGGGCTGGCGGGCTGGCAAGTGGAAAACCTAGTCACGCGCACTACGGATATTTTTATCGAAGAACAGGTAGATTTACCCAAAGCCTTTGAGACCTTGATCAAAGAAGTAGAGAAGGCTTCCGGCGATTTACAAAGCGAAGCCTCCTTGATTTTTGCGCTAAACGCTTTGATTGATCAAGCGGACTTGTGGAAACAATTGGGTTATGAAAGGCGCACGCCCGAAACCTTAGGCGTGCAAGCTTGGCAAGAATCGGCAAAAGAAGCCATGCTTGAAGGCAGCGCCTTGTTCTTCAAACAACTACGCCAAGATCGCGTTCTGCGCCCGATCTAAAACTTGGAGAACGGCTCGGAAAATTTAGCCGCTTAGCCCTTTTCGGCTTGCCCGAACTTTAAACGCTGATAACTTTATCGTGACTGAATTTCTCAACAACCTCTTCTTCATCTTTCAACGCATTAGCTGGCTGAGCATTCTTGATATTTTGCTCGTCGCGCTAATTTTCTTTGGTTTGTTGTACTCGTTGCGCGATACGCAAGCGATGGCGCTCTTGCGCGGCGTGATCTTGCTGGTGGTCTTCGTTATTTTGCTCACCAGCCTAGTGGATTTACCGGCATTCTCTTGGTTGATTCAAAATGCCCTGCCCGCGCTCTTGCTCGCCATTCCGGTGATCTTCGCGCCCGAAATTCGGCGGACTTTAGAGCGGCTCGGACGCGCTGGAAATATGTGGCCCCTTTCGCGTAAAACCGAAAGCGCGCCGATGGACCAAACCATTCGCGCAGTGGTCACTGCGGCGGCGCGTTTATCTGCCCGTCAGCATGGCGCGTTGATCGTCATTCAGCGCCTCGATAATTTAGACGAGTTCGTTCAAACCGGCGTAAAGTTAAACGCGCGCGTCACG
The DNA here is from genome assembly GCA_020847355.1 of Anaerolineales bacterium. Taxonomy (GTDB): domain Bacteria; phylum Chloroflexota; class Anaerolineae; order Anaerolineales; family Villigracilaceae; genus Villigracilis. Next base: position 2,284 of record JADLCG010000183.1, read on the forward strand.
CCAGAATTATTGTTACAAATTTTTTATCCCAACACGCCTTTGCATGATGGCGGCGTGATCATTTCCGGCTCGCAAATCATCGCGGCGGCTTGCGTTTTACCGCTCTCCGCCAGCGGCATCCTCAACCGCACGCCAGAGCGTCAAATGGGTTTGCGCCACCGCGCAGCGCTAGGCACGTCCGAAGCGAGCGACGCCATCGCGCTGGTGGTTTCAGAAGAGAACGGCTCTATTTCTATCGCGCACGCCGGAAGAATGTTAAAGAAACTCGACCCAGACCGTTTGGAAAACATTCTCTTCGCCTTCTTCCATGCCCAAAATAAAACGCCTCAAACCTGGCTTGAAAAAACTCTACCGGGCTTGTTCCGCAAGAGAGATGAATAATTATGTTTCGCTGGATTTCCGCCAACTTTAGGACTTTTCTTTGGGCGCTGGCTTTAGCCATTGCAGTTTGGATCGCCGCAGTCACCGGCGCCGACCCGGACAAAACGCGCCTCCTTTCTAAGCCGATACCGATTCAAATCATCGGGCAGGATCCCAGCCTGATCATTAATTCCGGCATCCCAAAAGAAGTGACAATTTCCCTGCGCGCGCCTTCTTCCGTGTGGCGCGTGATAGACGATAACCCCAATTTAGCGCGCGCGATTCTCGATCTCTCTGGGCTGAGTAGCGGCGAACATACCGCCGAATTGCAGATTCAAGTCAATGCGCGCCCGGTGCAAATCATTTCCGTTACGCCGCAGATTGTAACTTTTACGCTTGAAGAAATTGCAACGCGCACCTTGCCGGTAGATATTACGCTCACGGGAGAAGCCGCCATCGGCTATCAGCTAGGGGAGATCACTGCCCAGCCGCTGAAAGCGCTGATTGCTGGGGCGCAGTCTCAGGTCCAGAAAGTGGCGCGGTTGAGAGTGGCGATTCGCTTGGACGGCGTGCGCGAGAATATAGATCGCACGGTCAAAGTTGAAGTTCTCGATAGCGCCGGTCTGCCGGTGGATAACATCAAGGTCTCGCCTGATTCGATTCGCGTTTCTGTGCCGGTGAGTCAGCAGGGCGGCTATCGGGATGTGGCGGTAAAAGTTGTCACTACTGGGCGCGTGGCGAGCGGCTATCGCCTGACGGATATTTCCGTCTTCCCGCCAATCGTTACAGTCTTTGCCGCCAACCCGGATTTGGTGGCGAATTTGCCCGGCGTGGTAGAAACCATGCCGCTCGATTTACAAAATGCGGAAGATACGATCAACACGCGCTTAACGCTGAACTTGCCTGAAGGCGTTTCAATTGTGGGCGATCAAACGGTATCTATTCAAGCCGGCGTTTCGGCGATTGAAAGCAGTGTCACGCTGGCGGATGAAAAAGTTGAAATTATCGGATTGCGCGACGGCTTAACCGCTGTGGTATCGCCCTTAACGGTGGACGTGATCGCCTCGGGTCCGCTCCCTCTGCTGGATATGCTGACGCGGCAAGACGTGCGCGTAACTGTGGACCTAACCGGCTTGGGCATTGGCACGCATCAGGTGACGCCCAAAGTGGAGATTTTGCTGTCGAAAGCAGTTGTCGAATCTATATTACCGAATACAATAGAAGTAGTAATTTCCGCAAATGGGGTTCCCACAATCTCCATTACGCCAACGCCTTAATTAGATAAAAAAGAAAATTGGAAACAAATTTGAAATGAAGCCCATTGTAGCTCTTGTAGGAAGACCAAATGTTGGAAAATCCACCCTGTTCAATCGCTTGGCTGGCGAACGCATTGCCATTGTGGACGATACCCCCGGCACCACCCGCGACCGTTTATTCGGCTCGGCTTTGTGGAACGGACGCGCGTTTGAAATTATAGATACCGGCGGCATTGACCCAACGCACGGCGGAAAAACGCCGCTTTCGATTGACTCTGCAGATTTTATTGACGATATTCGTAAGCAGGCGCAGTTAGCGATCAAGGAAGCGGACGCTGTGCTTTTTGTCAACGATGGACAAGCCGGCGTTACCGCGCCGGATCGTGAAGTGGCGGAAATTTTACGCCGCTCGCAAAAGAAACTAGCGGACGGAACTTTCTGGCCCCCGATCTTTGTCGTCGTCAACAAATGTGAAGCGCTGGAAGCGCGTGAAGCGGCAGGCGAATTTTACGAACTAGGTTTGGGCGAGCCTTACCCAATCTCCGCCGTTCACGGCACGGA
>JADLCG010000184.1 GCA_020847355.1 Anaerolineales bacterium
CGCCCGTTCTTTGGCTTGCAAGCCGAAATTTTGGATGAAGCTGGCAAACCGGTCAAAGATGGGGATGAAGGCTTCCTCGTGCTGACGCGACCCTGGCCCTCCATGCTCCGCACCATTTATGGCGACTCGGATCGGTACGTAAAACAATACTGGTCCAAATTCCCGGGCAAATACCTCGCTGGAGATTCCGCCCGCCGCGACGCAGACGGCTATTACTGGATCATCGGGCGCGTGGACGATGTGATCAACGTCTCCGGGCATCGCCTCGGCACAGCGGAGATCGAATCCGCTTTGGTCAGTCACCCGGCAGTGGCAGAGGCGGCGGCGATCGGCTTGCCGCACGAAGTCAAAGGCACGGGCATTCACATCTTCTGTATGCTTCGCACCGGCTTCGCCGCTTCTGAAGCGCTGAGCGAGGAACTCCGTCAGCATGTGGCAAAGGTGATCAGCCCCATCGCCAGACCGGAAGACGTGAAGTTTGTAGATAAATTGCCCAAGACGCGCTCCGGCAAGATCATGCGCCGCGTATTAAAAGCCCGCGCCCAAGGCTTGCCAGAAGGCGATCTCAGCACGCTGGAAGATTAGGAAGAGATTGGTAATTAGGGATTAGGGATGAAGAGTTGCCCCGTGATGGTCTTGATCAAAAAGACAAATCGCGGGGCTTTTTTGCGGGCGCTTTGGCAACTTCCAACTATTGCAAATTTGTAAACTCAAAAATATAAAATTCTCGTATAATCCGCAAATTCTTACGTCTTATTTAGGAGTATCCGCAATGAAAAAATTCTTCACCAACGAAATCTTTCTCGGAACGATGATCGCCATTTTATCCGTCTTTACCGCTTTTGTTAGCTATCAAGGAGCTATGGCTGATTCCGAACAGAATAAATATGAAATTCTCGGAATGCAACAATTGAACGACGGCAACGCCGAATACCTGCGCGCCAATCAGGATATTACACAAGATTACAATTATTTTGATAACTGGTATTTGAATGCGGATGAACGCCCGGAGATCGCCGATTATTACAAAGATAATTTTTCTGAAGCGCTAAGCGCCGCCGTGGAGAGCGCTCCAGATACCGTGTGGACTGACGACTACTACAACAGCATGTACGCCGACGCTACCGCCCTCTGGGATGAATCTGACGTGAATTTCAATTTAGCCAGCCAATTTGACGAACGCGGCGATCAACTGCAGTTAGTGATGTTGATTATGGCGCTGGGGCTGGCATTCACGGCTTGGGGATCGTTAGTGAACGAAGAGAGTCGTATGCGCCTTCTATTCTCGGTGTTCGGCACAATCGCCTTGCTCGCGGGAATCATCGCCTATCTTGCGCTAGTTCCAAACGTGGTTGCCTAAACTCAAATTTAGCTTCATAGTTCAAATAAAATCGCCGCAAATGCGGCGATTTTGTTTTTTTAGTTAAGCGCCCAAAGCGGGCAGGAGAAATTCAGGCGTCCAAAATTTTCCATACCCCAAAGAGGCTAAAACCAGCGAAACGATCAAAATGCTCACGCCTAAGGCAATAAGAATTCTATCGCGCTTCTGATAAGTCAGCACGTCAAACCAGGTGCGCGGGGCTACGCCAAAAGCGCGTAAATCCATCGCGTCAATGATATCCTCGCTCCCCATAATCGCGTGAATCACCACCGGCACGACAATCGGACCTAATTTCCGCACTTGACCGATCAAGCCGCCTTGCAGTTTTTCCAACTCGTAACCGCGCGCGCGTTGCGCATCCATCGTCAGTTGGAAATCGCGCCCAAAGGTTGGGATGAAGCGCATGGTCAAATCCATAGCGTAGGCGAATTTATCTGAAAGCCCGAGCCGCTTGAAAGTGATCCCATACAGCGCCGGGTTCAGCGAATACGGAATCAGAATGGTCATAAGCGCAATGCTGGAGATGCGCGTGAGTTGGCTGGCGGCGAAGAAAATCCGTTCGACGGTTATTTTGAGCGTGGGCGTCCAGCCGAGGATGGAAAAGTTTGCGGCGAATTCGCGCAGGGTGTGTTCTTCCGTGTAAACTTCCATGCCGCCGCGCCCGGTGAGGAAGGTGAGAAAAGCGAAGAAGATCACAAAGCCCACAATAAATAAAACCGTTCGCCGCACTTCCAGCCAGGTGACGCGCGAAGCGATTAGGGAAAAGAAAGCGATTGCCCAAAAAGGCAGTAGAAAGCGCACGTCCCAGAATGAGAGGACGGAGATCAAAAAGCAAACGAAAAAGATGATCCAAGCGCGCGGATCAAAACTTTGGATGAGAGAATTTTCGCGTTTGCGATAACGCCAAGCGACAAGCATGTTTCACCATAAGGGCTTGCAAAGTTTTGAGCTTTGCAAGCCCTGCTTTCAAAAAATAATTATCTACCAGATTGTCTTTGAACGGAAGCGTACGCGCCAACCAGCATGGGGACGAGGATTGCCGCAAAGATTAAGTTTGGTCCAGCCGCCGGCAAAAATTGACCGACGATTGTGGTCGGCAAGGAAAAGCCGTTGATGAAAATATCCGCCAACGAAGCAAATAACAAGCCGAGAATGTTGCCTAACATGCTCCACATCACCGCCGTAGCGACATTTTCATTTGAAGCGAAGCCAAAGCGCACCGCCAAAACCAGAATGAAGCCGATCACAATGGAGATGCCCGCAAAAAGCGAAATGCTGGCGTCGCCAAAAACGTTATTCGCCGGATCAAAGAAGGTCATATTAGGCGTATTGCGATTCAGGAAGAAGAGGATGGCAGTCACCAGCACCAAAGCGCCGCTAACATACAAGACTGTGTTCATGCTTTGTTTGCGGTCTTTGAAGAGCATCCAACAGCCGGCGATAAAGCCAATCAAGCCGTTGCCAACGCTCCATTGCGGGGATAAGCCAAAGCCGGTCAACGCATCGCCAAACAGATTGCCTACCGCGCCGGTGAAGAAGCCGACCACAGGTCCAAAGGCATAGCCGAAGAACATCGGGATCGCAATCGCCGGACGCAAAGCCACCTGACTGACCGAAGGCACAACGAAGACGGAAGCGTTAAACAACCAAGATAACACCGCGTATAAAGCGGCTCCAATCGCCATCCAGACTACTTGACGCGTGCCGACTTCCCAAGCTTCGTTCTGCTTGGTGGAATAGTACACGGCAAAAGCGATCAACAAGCCGACGACTACAAAGACGAAGCGCAAGACCGAACTTTCCGGGTCTACGGAAAAATCCAGATTAATGCTTCCCTGTCCGACAGCCGCGCTTCCAAAACTACCGCGCGGCGAAAGCACAAAGATCGCCAAAGCGAAAACAACGAGAACGACCGCTAAAAAAATGATAAAGTTCTTGAGTCTGCTATCCATGTTACATTCTCCTTTTTTATTATGGAGGGCGGCGCTTTAAGCCGTCAACTCCTGTGTTACCGTAAAACATGCGCCAGAGCTTCAGCGCGTAAAAAACGTCCGGTGGCGGCAAAATGCTTGAGGTTCAGAGCCAGCAAAGAGGTCGGCACGAGGCGGTTTGCCTTAAGCTTCTCAAAATCCGCGAGCGTTTCCTGCGGGCTTCCATCTGCGATCAACTTGCCGTCATTGACCATCAAAATACGGTTGGCGTAAATTGCCGCTAAATCCACGTCGTGCGTAATGAAGAGGATGGCTTCAAACGTGGGCATTTGCAAAATCGAATCCATGAAGTTCATGTAATTCTGGTAATCCTGTCCGGCTGTGGGTTCATCCATGACCAGAATGCGGGATTGCATCGCTAAAATTGCGGCAATGCTCACGCGCTTTTGCTGACCAAAAGACAGCGCGAGCGGCGCATCGTTTTCTTTTTCAGCAAGGTTGACGATTCTCAGCGCTTCTTTCACTTCCAAATCAATTTGCGCTTGCGGGTGCTTCATGTTCGTTGGACCAAACGCCAGTTCCTCGCGCACGGTTGGCGCGAAGAGCATGTGGCTGGGGCTTTGAAACACATAGCCTAACATGCTCGCAATTTCTGCCACGCTGGCTGTGCGCGTATCGCGTCCATCCACTAACACACTGCCGGATTTTGGTTTGAGTAAGCCGATCGCATGTTTGACGAAGGTCGTCTTGCCCGCGCCGTTTGGTCCCAGCACTGCGATCACATCGCCGCGCTTGATTTCCAGATTGATGCCGTGCAGAATTTCGCGCCCGGGCTCGTAGCCAAAAGCTACATTTTGGAATTTGACCAGCGGCTCTTTTTCCGCGCTCAGGCTTGTTACCCGCGGCAAAACTTTGATCTCCGCCGGAGCCGGGTCTTGCCTCGCGCGCGCAACGACATCTTCAGCCGGTAATTTCACTTCGTGATAATTAACTACACTTGATAACCCCTGAATTCCGCCGAGGTAACGCGCTTCTCCGGCGTTCATATACATCACACGGTCTGGCTTGATGCGGAGAACGTCCTCCACGCGATGTTCCACCAGCAAGATTGTCATCCCCTGATTCGCCAATAAACGCACCATATCCAAAGCCTCTTGCGCCGAAGCTGGGTCAAGGCTGGCTAAAGGTTCGTCCAACAGCAGGATAGACGGGCGCATTGCCAATACGCCCGCCAAAGCGACTTTCTGCTTCTCGCCGCCAGAAAGGCTGAAGGTCTCGCGTTCGCGCAAATGCGGAATTTTGAGAAAATCCAACGCTTCGCCCACTCGTGCAAGGATTTCAGGGCGCGGCATTCCTAAATTCTCCAGTCCAAAAGCCACTTCGTTGACGACTTTCGTGCCTAAAATTTGGCGGTCTGGGTCTTGAAGCACAGTTCCCACTTTTTGAGAAATCTGCGAAAGTTTCCAAGCCTTCACATCCTCGCCAAAAATGGATATTTTTCCGCTCAGTTCCCCTTTGTAAGAACGCGGGATCAGTCCATTAATACAACGAACGAGTGTGGTTTTACCACACCCGCTAGCGCCGGCAATCAGTAAAATTTCGCCTGGATTTGCTTCAAATGAAATATGGTGGATTGCCGCGCCTGCCCTTTCGCGGTATTTGAACGAAAGGTCTTCAACAATTAAGGGAATATCAGTCATCGTTTGCATATTGTACACTATCTAAAAATACCCTGC
>JADLCG010000185.1 GCA_020847355.1 Anaerolineales bacterium
CGATGGCATCCATAAAAAAACTCCTGAAAATTAGCTTACTTCTAAAATGAAAAAGTTGGAATTAATTTAATTCTTGAATTTGCGGCTCAAAGCCCAATTGGTCAATCATCTGGTTGAGTTCGTCCCAGGTGAGGGCGCGCCCTTTGCCCGCCAGCGCCACGAGCGCGGCTTCCATCATATTTGTTCCAAAGGAGCGCCCGTCCATTACGGGGGTGGTGGTAATCAAATATTTGATGCCGCATTTTTTGAAGAATTCAACGTCTTCCGGCGTGGTGGTGTTGGTGACGACGACTTTGCCCTGCATATTGAATGGCATGTGGCGCTTGACGTATAAGCAATCGCCGGCGATCACGGTTGCCCATTCGTACCAATTTTGATATTTGGGTTTATGTTCGTTTTGTTTTTCGCCGGTGGGGTAGAGCCATTCAAATGGAAAGCGCGTCACGATCGGGATTAAGATTGCGGCGAGTCTTTTCAAGCCGTTCATACTGCGTACCGGAATGGGCACGTCGAGCGCGAACATTAAGTCGCAGAAGACAGTTTCGTACCCGGCGGAGGCAAAGGATTTGGAGAGCCCCCAACGATCCACGCCGACGGTGATCATGACTTTTCTTCCGCGCTGATTGATGTAATCCCCGATTTTTTGATCCAAAAAGCCGGGGGCGCGGTTTTCAAGCGTATTCTTCAAGCCGCCGCCATCTACGACCGGCGTTTTTTTGATATACCGAATTAATTTCTGAACCGAATGAAAGGGATAAAATTTGCCTTCGACAATAGCGCCTAAATCCGCTCCGCCTACGCCGAAAGCGTCCACCGTGCCGTCTAGTTCTTTGTATTTCAAGGCGGCGGCTTCCATATCTCCGTCTGTGCCGACCCGCTCAATGCTGATTTTTTCGCCGAGTAAAGTGACTTCGACCGTTTTGTTGCGTTTGGACGACCCAATACTTACGCTAACCGCTCGTTTCATTTAGAAACTCCTAAAATAGAGGATGACTTTATTTATATCACGAATTGAGACGCAGGTCCGATTTGAAGCGTGAAGAAGAAGGTTGAGCCTTTGTGCGCTTCGCTCGTGACCCAGATTTTGCCGTTGTGAATCTCGATGATTCTCTTCACGATAGTTAACCCAATTCCGGTTCCATCGGTTTCGGAGTTTAGTTTGTTGAATAACCCAAAGATGCGGTCTAAATGTTCCGGCTCAATGCCGATGCCGTTGTCTTTGATGAAGAAGATCGGCTTGCCTTCCAAGATGCCTTCCTGACCAATTGTGATCAGCGGGTTGGGATTTTCGCCCATGAATTTGGCGGCATTATCTACAAGGTTTTGGACGACCTCAACCAGCCTGCGGCGATCTCCATAGACAGTTGGCAGGTCGGACTGAATGCTGACTTTGGCGTGAATGCTTTGCAAACGCCCCTGCACAAGTTCCACCGCTTCGCTGGCGATTTCCACAAACGAAACATATTCAAAGACGTTGACGACTCGACCGATTCGCGAAAGTTCGAGCAGTTCGTTTAACAAGGATTGCATTTTTGCGGTTGCGTCTGAAATGCGCTGAATGTCGTTGCGGTGGCGCTCTTTGTTTTCGCTGAGCGCATCTTGCTCTAGAAAGCCGAGAAAACCCCGAATGGTGATCAGCGGCGATTTGAGATCGTGCGAGACGGTATAAGTGAAGCGCTCAAGTTCGGCGTTTTTATCTTCCAGTTCGTGAATCAGGTTTTCGCGGTCAGTCTCCACCCATTTTCTTTGGCTAATATCGCGCACCATCATCATTGCCGTTGTCGCGGCGACGGCGACGACGCGGGCTTCAAAGAATTGGATTTCTTCGCCGGGGGGCATTCCGTATTCAAAGGCGTGGAGTTGTTGCGTGGCGAGCGCGCGCTCAACCGCGAACATGGTTTGCAGAGAAATGGAGACGGGGAAGAGATCGCGAATGTTATGCCCCAGGAAATCATCGGGCGGCATGAGCGGCTGAATTTCATTGGAAGCGATGAAGCCGGTTAGTATGCCCGCTTGATCAATTTCCAGAATCATATCGGGGAGCGCGCTGAAGATGGCGCTCATCCGCGCTTCGCTTTCGCGGAGCGCGACTTCAATTTTCTTTTGCGCGGTCACATCGTGGAACATGGATAAAATGCAGGTTTGTCCGTTCAGTTCCATTAGTTCGTAGAGCGCGATGGCGAATTTAGGTTCGTTGGCGGAAGTTGTAAATTGATAGTTGGGGTTGTAAATCGAATGTTGCGCTTGAATGCGCGTGACAAAATCGCGGTGTTCTTCCGTATCGTTCCAAGCGTGTAATTCTTCCAAGGTCTGACCAAGGGCAGTTTCGCGGTCATAACCGCTCATTTCCCAGTAAGCGTTATTGGCGTCCAGCAGACGGTCGTCTTCTAGGGCGGTGATGCAGATGGCGATTGGGCTGACTTGAAAGATTTTCCGAAAGCGTTCTTCGCTGGCGCGTAAGGCGGTTTCGATATTTTTGCGTTCGCGCATCTCCGCTTGAGTCTGTTCGTGCAATCGAGCGCTATGAATTGCCAGCGAAGCTAAAGCGGCAAATTTCTCCATAAACGTCACTTGTTGCGGCGTGAATTTACGCTTCTCGTCCAGATAGGAAAAGCCGATTGCGCCGATAATTTTTTCTTCCACTTTGAGCGGAATGCTGATCATGGAGAGGAATCCGCCCTTGCGGTATTCAGGAAGCGCGCCTGCCCAAGTTTGATAATCGTTGATGAGTAGCGAATGTCCGGTTGTGCAAACTGTGCCGGTGACGCCCACGCCGTTTGGATGGGAAGAACCGTTGAAGCGCTCATACGCGCCAACTCCATGGGCTTGGGTGATTGTGGTTTGATCGGGCGAGAGAAAATCCAGCGCGCCATGTTTGGTTTCAAGCAGGTTGCAGGCGTGAGCGATGATTGCATCGAGCAGGGGAATTAATTCTGAACGGTTCAACAAACCGAGGGCGGTGTTGTGAAGCGCGGTGAGATAATCCGCTTGTTTTTGTAATTTTTCTTCGGCGCGCAGGCGTTCAGTCAACTCAATGCGCGAGGCTTGTACGGTTCTTTGCCAGCCGCTGACCAATAAGTAGATCAGGGCGCAGATTAGAATGAAGATTCCGCTGAGATCGGTTGCGTAGCCGATAGGATTATCGTTATGCAGAGGTTGTAGGTGTTTGTAATCGTTAAGGGCAAACGTCCAAATTACGATCAGGCTTAACCCGCCAATGACGCTCACCGTGCGCCAACCGAGCAGAAAACTTGCCAGCAGGATGACGATGATATAGCCGAGAATGGCAATATCGTGCAGTCCGTCCGCATACCAAGCCAGCGCCGTGACGATCAGCCAGCCGCTGTAAATCATGGCGTAGCTAGCTTGTTTTATATATCCGCGCCGAATGATTTGTTGCGTAATAATGATTAGAAGAATTAACCCGGCGATTAAAAAGGTTGGCAGGAGCGATTTATCGGTTTTGATAATCAGGCGGGCGGGAATTAAAAATAAGAGGACGCCGATTGCGATCCACGAGAAATTGAACATGAATTGCGCGATGCGCGTTTTCTCTTCATCCCCAAAAACCGGATGAGTAAACCAACGCCTGATACGGTTGAGCATGGCGTGATTATATATCACTCTAATTTCTGTGAATATCCCTGCTTGGGCTGGAAAGCCGGTGTACAATATGCCAAAATATGATTTGGAGGACAAGAGATGACGGCTAAAACTTTTCGTGTGGAAAAAGATTCGCTGGGAGAGATGCAAGTCCCCGCAGGGGCGTTTTATGGCGCGCAAACGCAACGCGCAGTGGAGAATTTTCCGATCAGCGGGCTAAAACCTTGGCGCGCGTTTATCTGGTCTATCGCTTTGGTCAAGCGTTCGGCGGCTTTGGTGAATTTTGAGTTGGGTTTGTTCAACGCTCGTGAAGCGGACGGCAAGAAATTCTCCGCGAAACAACTCGCGGAAGCGATTGCCCAAGCCGGCGAAGAAGTGATGCAAGGCAAGTGGGATGAGCAATTTGTGGTTGAGCCTTTTCAGGCGGGCGCGGGGACGAGCCATAACATGAACGCGAACGAGGTCATGGCGAATCGCGCCACGCAAATTTTAGGCGGGGAGCTAGGCAAGTATTATGTGCATCCAAACGATCACGTCAACATGGCGCAATCCACGAACGATACCATCCCAACCGCGATTCGTTTGGGCGCTTTATGGCGGCTGGATGAATTGCTCGGCGCGTTGCAGAATTTGCAAACCGCGCTGGAAGCCAAAGCTAAAGAGTTTGATCACATCGTCAAATCTGGGCGCACGCATTTGCAGGATGCCGTGCCGGTTCGTTTAGGTCAGGAATTTTCAGCGTATGCCAAAGCGGTGGAACGTGATGTGGAGCGGATCAAGCGCTCTGCCGAAGGGTTGAGAAGGCTAGGGATCGGCGGAACAGCCGTCGGGTCCGGTTTGAACGCGCATCCCGAATATCATAAAAGAATGGTCAAGAAAATTTCCGAACTATCCGGACTCCAATTAACTGAATCCGATAACTTATTTGAATCCATGCAATCTATGGCGGATGCGGCAGATTTCTCCGCTTCTTTGCGGACTTTGGCTTTGACTTTGATTCGCATCGCCAACGATTTTCGCCTGCTCGCTTCTGGACCTTCAACCGGACTCGACGAAATTCGCCTGCCTGCCGTTCAGCCTGGCTCTTCGATCATGCCGGGCAAAGTCAATCCGGTGATGGCGGAGATGCTCGATCAGGCGATGTTTCATGTGGTGGGTTGCGATACGACTGTCGCGCTCGCCGCGCAAGCCGGTCAGTTGGAATTGAATGTGATGATGCCGATTTTAGGTCACAATTTATTTGAGATGATGCAAGTGATCATCGGTTCGGTGAACGCTTTTACCGAGCGCGCTGTAAAAGGGCTGACTGCGAATCAAGAAAAAGCGGAAGGCTGGCTGGCGAAGAATACGATTGTAGTGACGGCGCTCAACCCAGTGATTGGATATTCGCAAGGCGCGGCGTTGGTGAAGGAGGCTTTGGCGCTGAACGCTTCGATCAAAGAATTGGCGCTGGAAAAAGCGAACTCCGGGAAGTTGACTCATCGGGATGAAGAACGCCCAGTCACGGCGGATGAGATCGAATCCGCTTTGAGCGATTTACGCAAACTGACCGACGGCGGAATCTCCGGCGTGGCAGGCGGCGGCTAAATTTAGGCGCTTTCAAAACAAAATGACCCATGAATATATTTCATGGGTCATTTTGTTTATATTTATTGAGTTTTAGGCTTCGTATTCGCCCGGGTCTTCTTCTACGGCTAAGATCGGTTCGTCTGCGGGTTTTTTATCGAGGAATTGCAGGGCTTGGGCGACAATTTTAGTGAAATATTTCATCTCGCCTTTGTCTTCGTATTTATCGGTCTTCAGCCGACCTTCCACAAAGACCAAACTGCCTTTTTTTAGATATTCCTGACAAACTTCGCCGAGCCGCCCCCAAATTTCAATGTTGACCCATTCGGTACTTTCTTGATTGACGCCGTTTTTGTCTTTCCAGCGATTGCTCACCGCCAAACTGAAATGACAAACCTTCTTTCCAGTGGGGGTGAACTTGCTCTCAGGGTCTTTGCCTAAACGACCGATCAGTTGAACGCGGTTTAATGTAGGCATGGCTTCCCCGCTTTGGTTTCAAGGCTTTTAGATGGCTGTGTACGTTTCATAAATAATCTCCTTTTGAATCTAAAAGAACAATATATATGGAGTTTGCGCTCCAATTTTACGTTTGAACGGCGTTATACTTACGTTTAGCTGGCGTTCTCAGAGTTGGTTTCTGTGGAGCTAGCGGCGGGCTGAACTTTCTTCAGCACTAACATGCCGGTTTTCATCTCTACTACGTTGTATCCGGCGGGGACTGCATCCAGCGCGCCTTCTTTGACTTCCTTCGAGAAGAAGAACATTCTGCCGTTGGAGTGCAGGTAGTAGGTGGTGCCTTTGGAATTGGTATGTGCGTATGCCATTTTTTATCTCCTGTAATCTAAATGATGCTAAAAGTGTAGAACAAAGTTTCTAGCCTGTCAAGCCCCCAAACTAGGAGAAAGGTATGAGAAGCATAATTGGTCTAGATGAATTTAGGAGCGCGCGCCGCTCTCTCTTCGGGACGGTGGGCCTGGTCCCGACGATGGGCTACCTCCACGAAGGGCATCTTTCGCTGATCCGCCGAGCCAAAGCGGAATGTGAAAGCGTGATTCTGACGATCTTCGTCAACCCGACGCAGTTTGGCGCGAACGAAGACCTCTCGAAATACCCGCGTGACTTAGAACGAGACTTGGCTTTGATTGCGCCTTTAGGCGTGGATTTGGTCTGGATGCCCACAGCCGAGGAAATGTATCCGGCTGGCTACCAAACCTGGGTGGAGGTTGAGGCGCTGACCAAAGGCTTGGAAGGCGCCATGCGCCCGAGTCACTTCAAGGGCGTAACTACGATAGTCGCCAAATTATTCAACGCCGCGCAGGCGCAGAAGGCTTATTTTGGTCAAAAGGACGCGCAACAAGCCGCCGTGATTCGTCAGATGGTTCGGGATTTGAACTTCCCGCTGGAGGTTGTAGTTTGCCCGATTGTGCGCGAGGCGGACGGCTTGGCGCTTTCCAGCCGCAATAAATATTTGGAGGGCGCAGATCGTTCGGCGGCGGTGGTCTTGTTTCGGGCTTTGAGCGCGGCGCAGGAATTATATGAAGCGGGCGAGAGAGATGCGGAGAAATTACGAATGCGGGTCAAGGCGGTTTTGGAAACTGAGCCGCGCGCGCAGTTGCAATACGTCTCCTGCGCGGACTTTGAGACTCTCGAAGAGTTAGAGCTTGTTAAAGGAAAAACCTTGCTTTCGATAGCTGTTTTTATCGGCAAAACAAGGCTGATTGATAATTTTATTTTGGGATGAACGGATTGAAAAAAACGCCCCGCAGTAAACCTGCGGGGCGCGCTGATTAGACTTGCTCAAAATGTTGCACTGGCACAACGAAAAGCGTTGCGCGTTTCGTCTCGCCTTTGGGCGGCAGAGCTTCGCGCATCGCTTGGATTGCCGCATCCACTTGCGCGTCATCCACGCCGAGTAACATCGTCACCACGCCGCTTCGTAAAAAGCCGCCCGTAGAAGCCACGCGCGTCACGCGGAAATTTCCGGCGGTTAAGGCTTGGGTGAGGGTATCGGCGTCATGGTCTTTGACGATCACAATGATCATTTTCATTTTATCTACTCCTAAAATTGTTCAAACCGATCCACCGGCAAAGCGAAAACCGTCGCGCCGCCCACCGTCACTGGCACTGGCGCGGGCATGGTCATCGGCGCGCCTTCCAGCGGCAAAGTCATATATTCAATGCGGCGTTTGCAGGATTCTTGTAAAGCCGCCAGGGCTTCCAGTTCTCGCTCCTTTGGCAAACCAATTAATAAAGTCGCGTTGCGCCGTCCAAGAAAGCCGCCTGCGCTGTCCAGATAGGTCACTGGCGCGCCAATGGCTTTTAATGCGCGGGTTGCCGCGTCTAGGTCTTGATCTTGAATAATGGCGACTAAAAGGTAATGAACGGGTCTAGGGGGATTCATCTCTTTTCTCCTTTACAAAATCTGCGGACGTCAGCCCGTCTCATCCTTAACTGAAAGTTGCGCGAGCCTGCGAGGAGCGCTTCCTCACTTTGATATTATCAGAACTCTTCCGATGCTTCAACCTTTGCGGCGCGGATGATTTTTTCCCGCGTCCGAACGGATTTGCTCAAAATCCAATAGCCGATCGAAGCGGCGCTCAGTGAGCCAAGCAAAATGCTGATTTTAGAACTTTGGATCAGGCTTGCATCTTCAAACGCCAATAACGTGATGAAGATGGACATAGTGAAGCCCACGCCGCCCAAAAAGCCCGCGCCGATAATTTGCTTCCAACTGATTTCGTTAGGCAATTGCGAGACGCCCAACTTCACTGCCAAAAAACAAGCTAAGAATATGCCGATAGGCTTGCCTAAGATCAAACCGGCAAGGATGCCAAAACTGTTTGGGATTAATAAGCCAGATAACCAATCTTTACCTAAAATAATGCCGGTATTTGCAAAAACAAAAATTGGCACAATCAGGAAGGCGACTGGCTTATGCAGAAAATGCTGTAACCGATACGAAGTTGAGTTTCTGTCTCCATTTTCAAATGGCAGGGCAAAAGCGAGCAAAACGCCCGCCAAAGTGGCATGTACGCCGGATCTCAGCATGAAGTACCACATCACAAAGCCGGGGATCAAATACCAAGCCAGCCGCTTCACGCCGCGCCGATTCAAAATCAGCAAGCCGCCATACACGCCCAACGCCAGCAGAAAATAACTCAGCGAGAAATCGCTGGTGTAAAAAATGGCAATCAGCGCAATCGCGCCCAAATCGTCAATGATCGCCAATGCTGTTAAAAAGATTTTGAGCGAAACGGGGACTTTCTTGCCTAATAAAACTAAAATGCCCAGCGCAAAGGCAATATCAGTCGCCACTGGAATCCCTGCGCCCGCTTGAGTCGCCGTGCCGTGATTGAATAAGAAATGGAATAAAGCAGGCGTGACCATGCCGCCTAGCGCCGCAATCATCGGCAGAGAGGCGCTTTTCAAATCGGATAATTCGCCGATGTACAGTTCTCTTTCAATCTCCAGTCCAATCAAAAGGAAGAAGATGGTCATCAAGCCGTCGTTGACCCAATATTCTAAGGCGTGTTTTAAGTGAAAGTTCCCAAAGCTAAAGCCCGCTTCAAGCTCCCAAAAGTGAACGAACCATGCGCCGAATTTGGAGTTGGCGATCAAAATGGAAATCAGCGTGCAGAGGATTAAGATAATCCCTGAAGCCTGCTCGCTATTGAAAAACTCAACGAAGAGTCTGGTTAATTTATTTTTCGGCCCTTTTTTTATAATCAATTTTTCCTCACGCGGAAGAATTTTATACCATGATTCTTGAAATTAAGATTAATTGAGCGCCATCGAAAACCGCCGTCCCGCGGGCTTGGGGTAAAGTTCGCACGGCGAAATGATAACGCCTGATCTAGGCGTTATTCTTCAGCGGACTGTAATTCGGCAGTGCGGCTGTCTTCAGCCAGGCTACTTTTCTATTGCTTCATCTTGCGATTTACGAAGAAAATCAAAGTTCCCATAATCAGCGCAATTACGTTAAAAAACAAAAACCCGACGATCCCAAGAATCAAGCCGCTACCCTCCGAGCCAAGCCAGCCTCTGGTTTCAACTGAAGAATAGGGATTCTGAGGATCGTAATAGATATCTTCTGTTTGACTTCCAATCGTGTTAGGGTTTGGCTTGGTCTCGCAATCATCGCCTGTGTAAGAGCGTGCGTCGCCTTGTTTTGTAGCGTAGGCATATACCGGGCAGTAATCAGCCGTGCCGTAATTGGGGTCGGGAATCCATTGCGTAACTGTGGCTGTTGCCGGTTCGTATGCGGCGAAAATGGATTTCTCCTGAAAATAATTTGCCACGCCCAGCCCTAACGACAAAAGAGCGATTCCGATAAAAACAAACACGAATAGATAGTTACCACAACTTTTCATAAAGAGCCTCCGCATGTAAACAGTAAGAGATTTTTGGCGAGTCGGCTGGTGTCTGATCTATAAATCGCGGCACATGGGGACAAACGTCAATACCGCATTATATAACTCGCGGCGCAAACGCTCCATCCCCCAATTGTGTCTGGGAGTTTCAATTTTTCAGGAGGACCGATTAATGATTCCTGCTCAGATACTCAGGGATTTCAACCATCGGCGGGCGTTCCTTTTCGGCGATCTCTTCAATATCCAGAAAGAAGCGCTCCTGCTCATAACGAATCATTTTCATGGTTTTATTGACGTTCTCTAAAATATTGCGCCCGTATTTTCTTTCCAATTTATGAATCACGGCTTGGATGATGGCGAAGGACATTTTGCCCAGCGCTTCTAAAGGTTGGTTATGATGCACGCGCTCTTGTAAATCCACTTGCGCGATGGATTGCAAGCCGAATTGATCGAGCATGTCAATCAATAAACCAATTTCCACGCCATAGCCGGAGAAGAACGGCAAGCGCTCCAATGCCGAGCGCCGCCCGCCATATTCGCCAGAGAGCGGCTGAATCATGCCGGAAAGTTCGGGATAAAAAAGATTCAATAATGGGCGCGCAGTCAACTCAGTGACGCGCCCCCCGCTTCCGGCTTGCATTTTATCGCCCACCTTCAAAGGGCGGCGATAAAACCCTTTGACAAAATCCACCTTTGGCTGAAGCAGAAGCGGACCAATCAAACCGTAAATAAAACGCGGATGAATATTGACGATATCGGTATCAATCCAAATAATAATATCGCCTTTGGTGCAATATAAACTTTTCCATAAGGCTTCGCCTTTGCCTTTGCGCGCGCCGTGCTTTGCTAAAGTCTTTTGATGAATATGCACCGGCACGCCCAACTTTTCCGCGATCTTGCGCGTTTTATCCGTAGAGTTGGAATCGATTAAAACAATTTCATCCAAAAGCGGCACGCGCGTCATCAGCGCGTTCTTCACCGTGCGGATCACTTTACCAACTGTTTCTTCTTCGTTCAACGCCGGCAAAGCCAAACTGATCGTCACGCCCTGCTTTTCTTTTAAAGAAAGCAAATATTTCAAATCCGCAAATTCATCGGCGTGAAAAGTATTTTCCGCGAACCATTTATCCACCAAAACCGAAATGGTATTTTGACTGGCTTCTTCGCTGGCGGGATTCACGTCATAAGCCAGTTTGGTCTTGACTAACAGCACGCCCTTTTGACTATTGCCGATCAACGTCTCCGCCACCTGACCAAGCGCTGGCGCTTCAGACTCCGCTCTGGCAGATGTGCCCATAATCAGCAGATCGTACTCTTTGGCATTTTCGGCAATCACGTTCAGCGGCTCGTCGGTGACGATTTCAGCGCGTTCAATTTCCGGCAAGTTTTTCAACACATAATCCACGCCTTTGAATGAAGCGTCTTGCGCTTTAGTAGTGTTGCTTGGGAAGAGATGCAGTGAAGAAATTTTTGCGCGGCTGGAATTGTAGATGGATAAAGCGATTCTCAAGCTCAAGTTGGCGTGCGGTCCGCCGCGAATGGGGAGCAGAATATTTTTGATCTCCGCGCCAATATGTTGATTGACCAGCGCAATATGGCAAGGCGCTTGCGCCAGCGCATCCGCCACTGAAATGCCCAAACCTTCAAAGTGACCTGGATATTCCAGCGTGAGCAGGTCTATCCCTTCGCGTTGGACGGTGTCGGTCAATTCTTTCCATAAATTATGCGAGACATGAACTTGCGCCCATCTATCGCTACGCTTGACTTTATATAATTGTTTGAGCGTTTGACGCAGTTTGCGCGCTTCCAATGCCGCAGTGCTTAAGGATTGATTCTCCGGCACATAAATAAAACCGGTGAGCAGGACGTTCTCATCCCCGGCGATTGCCGTAGCGGCATTCAATGCGGAGGTTTGATCGTGCGTGCGTAACACGGGAACAAGAATTTTAGGGATATATATATTTTTAGTGATCGGATACATGCAGTTTCTCCTACTTTGCCGCGAGCAAGGGCGCGATCTTGGTTTCATATACGCCTTGCCAAGTGTAATTTTTACGAACCTCGGCTTTCAACTTGAAGGTTGGGCTGACCGAA
>JADLCG010000186.1 GCA_020847355.1 Anaerolineales bacterium
GGAAAATTTCAACCTTTGGGGCTTTTACCTGATTACGCATAAAGCCATTCATAAAAACTCAAGAAGGCGTCAGGCTAAAAGCCTGACCTACGGTTGACTTTTGCAAGAGGGCGATTGTCTCAATTTTATGCAGAAAGTCCTTGGATGTTTTACGTTACAATACTCTCCGCATGATGAAAGCTGATATCTTTTTCAATTCCCGCGCCGCACGCATCTCCGCGCTGATTTTGCTCTTCACCCTCGGCTGTGCCATCCGCCTCTACGACCTCACCGACCTGCCGCTGGATTTTCACCCCACCCGCCAGTTGCTCTCCGCTTTAAAAGCGCGCGGCATGTATTGGGATACATTGACGAACGTCTCCACTGAGCAAAAAACTTTCGCCATTCAACAATGGAAGATTCGCGCCGCGATTGAGCCGGAAGTCATCGAAACGCTCGTCGCCTTCACCTATCGCTTCACCGGCGAAAAACTTTGGATCGCCAGAATCTACTCCGCATTGTTTTGGATGATTGGCGCGATCTTCCTGTTTTTGCTCGCTCGAAAAATCGCCTCCGCAGACGGGGCGTTAACCGCGCTTGCCGTTTATCTCCTACTGCCTTATGGCGTAATCGCCAGCCGCAGTTTTCAGCCCGACCCGTTGATGGTCATGTTAATCGTCATCTTTTGGTGGGCAGTTTATCAATGGTCGGAAGAACCGTCCGCTTATAAATTTGCGCTTTTAGCGGGTCTCTTTGGCGGCTTGGCAATTTATGTAAAATTTGTCGCGGCATTTTTTGTGATTGCCGGCGGCTTGGGCGCGGCGCTCAGGCGGATGACCCTGCGCGAAACGCTGAAACAGCCCACAGTTTACGTGATGGGCGCGTTGGGCGCGCTCCCCGCCGCCGCATACGCCGTCTATGGAGTCTTCATCGCGGGCTATCTTGGTCAACAATTTGGCGGGCGCTTCATCCCAGCCTTATTTTTGAATCCGGCTTATTATCTCGGCTGGCTGGGGATGTTGAATATCGTCAGCGGCGGATTTGTTTTGACGAGCGCGTTGCTGGCTTTCTTCTTTACGGATGAAAAAAACAAGCGCTTCATCCTCGCGCTCTGGCTGGGTTACTTCGCCTTTGGCATTTACTTCAACTATCACATCTCTTCTCACGATTATTATTCGCTCCCCTTAATTCCGATTATCGCTCTGGCGCTGGCGCCGCTCGCCGATTTGCTTTTCGCCCAACTCGCCGCGCTCCTCACAACTCGCGCGTTACGTTTTTTCGCATTCTGCATTTTGCTTTTTGGAATGAGCGCTCAGGCTTGGGCGCTTCGCGCTGAAATGAAAGCCGTGGATTACCGCCCGCAAGCTCAAATGTGGCAAACGATTGGCGAAATTACCAAAGGTTATAATCTCGCCGGACTGACGCAAGACTACGGCGCGCGCCTCGCTTATTGGGGCTGGGCTTCAAGCTCCGCTTGGCCCACCTTTGGCGATTTGAATTATCATCAGGGTTTACGCGGCGCGCAAATGGATTTTGAAAAGCAATTCGCGGAAGTAGCCGCCAAGAAAGACCTATTCATCGTCACTGATTTTACAGAACTAAGCCTGCAACCTCTGCTCAAAGAAAGATTGGAAAGCTTTCCGATCTTCGCCCAAGGGGACGGTTATCTCATCTATAATCTAAGACCGTAAAATAAGGATTTTTTCACGAATGCAATTTGATCCACAAAAATTTGAAGCCGGCTTTTTTCGCCGCGCGCTGACCTTTGGAGCGCTTGCCGCTTTTTTTGCGATTACGGTTTACGCTTATCTCGGCACATTCTCCCGCTACTGGTCCGATGATTATTGCGAAGCGGTTCGCAACTATAAGGCTTCATCGCCAATTGCCGCCGTCATCCAAAGGTACGAAGAAGGCAGTTGGCGCGCCGCCAACCGCTATTCCAACTTGACGTTCGTCGGCTTCTCCGAATGGCTCGGAGAAAACAACCTGCCAATCACCATCTCTGGCATGGTTCTGCTCTGGGCTGTGGGCTTAAGCTGGAGCGTGAGCGAATTTCGTAAATTTCTCAATGTCCACTGGAGTTTACCGGCGGATATTTTCCTCGGCTTAATGCTGGAATTTTTCATCCTTCTGCAAGCGCCCAATTTATTTCAAACCGTTTATTGGCGTTCGTCAATGATGACGCATTTCGCGCCTTTGGTTTTTGGCTCGTTCCTCTTTGCTTTTTGGTTTCGGCTGGCGCGGCTGACGAAAAAAACTTCGGCATTTGATTACGGCGTCATCTTTTTTGCAACCTTTATCATCGCCGGTTTTTCAGAGCCGCCCGTAGCGGCGCTGGTGACTGGTTTGGGTATGTTGATTGCGGCGCTCTTTATTTTAGGAACGCCCGCCGCCAAGCAAAAACTTTTACCGCTGACACTAGTTGCTTTTCTCGGCGCGCTCGTCGGGCTGATCGTGATGATCGCTTCTCCCGCCAATATGAATTTGATCGGCAAAACGCACCCGACTCCGCTCAAACTGCTCAGCGATTCTTTCTTATTCGCTTACTACTTTATGGCGTTCTCGTTCAAAGAATTGCCATTACCCAATTTGCTTTCCGCCGCGCTTCCTTTTTTGATTGCGCTGGTCTATAAAAAAATAAATCCCTCAATCAATTTAGATTCTAAAAAACGGTTACTTTGGGTTTTGGTTGCCAGCGCGCCGATCCTGATGTGGATTTTGATCGCCGCCAGTTTCGCGCCCAGCGTTTACGGTCAGGGCTACCCAATTGAGCGGATGCGTTTTCTGGCGCGCGCCGTGATGACCGCAACTTTCATGGCAGAAGGCGCGTTATGCGGCGTCCTGTTTCAAAATATCAAACTCTCAATCAACTCGCGCTTGGTTCAAGGGAGTTTATACGTAGCGCTATTCCTGCTCGGCATAATCTACCCCATCCGCGCCGGAGCGAGCGTGTACCAGAAAAACATTGAGGATTATCAAACGCGCGCAAAATTTTGGGATTTACGCAACGCCTATATTCTGCGCCATGCCCAACAAGGCGAAACGGATTTGATCGTCCCCGGTTATTCCGCGCCGTATAAAGTCAAAGAGATAGACGATGACCCAACGCATTGGGTAAATATTTGCGTGGCAAATTTTTACGGCGTGCATTCCGTCCGCGCAGTTTCGATCCCCGAACCTTATCTGCTGGAGTATCTCAATGAATAACGCCCCGATCTTAGTCACTGGCGCGCACCGTAGCGGCACAACTTGGGTTGGGCGCATGTTGTCAGCCGCGCCGCGCGCCGCGTATCTCAGCGAGCCGTTGAATGTGATCCATCGCCCGGGCGTATTCCACGCGCCGGTAAAATATTGGTATCTCCATCTCGGGAAACACAACGAAGCCGAATACCTGCCCGCTTTTCACGCGCTTTTAAATTATCAATATGATTTACTCGCTGAAATAAAATCTCTGCGTTCGCGCAAAGATTTACTACGTCTGGGGCGGGATTGGGCAACCTTCGCGCAGGGTAAGTTATTCAAACCAACGCCGGTAATCAAAGATCCGTTCGCGCTTTTCTCCATCCCGTGGTTTATCCAACAATTGAATTGTCAGGTAGTGGTTACAGTGCGTCACCCCGCCGGGTTTGCGAGCAGTCTCAAGCGCTTGAACTGGAGTTTCGATTTTCAAAACCTGCTCAATCAGCCCAGCCTCATGCAGGCTTATCTTGAAGCGGATCGCGCCGCAATGGAAGCCGTTCAACCAAACGATTTGATTGGACAAGCCGCTCTGCTTTGGAAGTTGATCTACCGCTTCGTGCAGACTACCCGTAGCGGGTTTCCCAACCTCAACATCGTCCGCCACGAAGATTTATCCCGCAACCCGCTGGTTGAATACGAAAAGTTATATCGCGCGTTGAATTTGGAATTTACCGAAACGGCGAAAAATACCATTCTCAACTCCAGCGCTTCGGAAAACCCAACGCGCCTCTCAAAAAACAAAACGCATTCCGTGAAGTTGGATAGCAAATCCGCCGTGCAGAATTGGAAGAAAATCCTAACTGCGGAAGAGATCGCGCGGATTCGCCAGATCACCGAAGCGGCTTCTGAATTTTATACAGACGAAGATTGGAAATAATATGGAAGCGCCCGCCTTACCGCTGGTCTCAATCATAACGCCGTCTTTCAATCAGGCGCAATTTTTAGAGCGGACAATTCAATCCGTGCTCGATCAGGATTATCCGCGCATTGAGTACATCGTCATAGACGGCGGCTCGACAGACGGAAGCGTGGAGATCATCAAAAAGTATCAGCGTGGAATCAGCGCTTGGGTCAGCGAGCCGGATCGAGGTCAGACAGAGGCGATCAACAAAGGCTTCAATCGCGCCAACGGCGAAATCCTCGCTTGGTTGAATTCAGACGATACGTATCATCATCCTCACGCGGTGAGCGAAGCGGTGGAATATTTAATTCAAAACCCCAACGTGGCGATGGTCTACGCGGACTGTAATTTCATCAACGAAGCCGATCAAATCATTGGAAAGTTCAACGCCAAACAAACGGATTATCGGCGGTTGCGCGCGGGGTATGTGCATATTCCGCAACAGACGATGTTCTTTCGCGCCGCGGATTGGAAAGCGCTGGGTCCGCTCGATCCGTCGTTTTACTTTGCGATGGATTATGACCTGTGGACGCGCCTCGCCAAACATGCGCCGCTCAAATATTTGCCCGGCAAAACCTGGGCAAATTTTCGCATTCATACGAGCAGTAAAACCAACATCGCCGATCAACGCGGCTGGGATGAAATGCTCCGCGTGCATTACCGCGCGGGCGGTAGTTTTTTTGCGCCGCTTGTGGCAAAATATTATTTACGGAAAATTATTGGACCGCTATGGAAATGGCGCATTAAACGATGAATTTTATTTTCTCAGCCCCAACGCTCGAAGAGTTTGTGCAGTTACTGCGCGCTTGGCGCTTTTGGACGCTCGGCGCCATGCTCGGCGCGGCGCTCGGCATGGCTGGCTATTATCTAGCCCCGCCGCCGTATCGCGCACAAGCCACCGTGAATGTGGATTTCAATCTCGAAGAAGCCTTGCCGCAAGATTCAGAC
>JADLCG010000187.1 GCA_020847355.1 Anaerolineales bacterium
CGAACGAAAATAAAAACACATCCTTTGCAGAATGTGTTTTCTCGTGGCGGGGAGGGCGGGATTCGAACCCGCGACCGGTTTTAAAGCCGGCACTCACTTAGCAGGCGAGCCCATTCAGCCACTCTGGCACCTCCCCAGTTATTAGACAACTTCCCAATGATAAATCAAAACTCATCAGTCGTAAATTGTCTGGCGGAGGGAGTGGGATTCGAACCCACGTTGGTGTGACCCAAACATGTTTTCAAGACATGCGCCTTCAGCCACTCGGCCATCCCTCCAGATAATTCGGAAGCGGGGCGATTTTACCATATATCGCCGCCGAGAATAAATTTCAACTTCTTGGCTATTGCAAATACGGCTTCAAGGGACCTTCCACATTAATCAGTTCCTTCAATACGCTAAAAGGAATCGTCACCACTTGCGGACCCGCCGCATACGGCGCCACTTGATATTCGTCAAAGGTGACAACTAAACCTTCAACGGAAATATTCCAATTCCGATAATTATCGGGAGTAGGCTCGGCGCCTTGCAGAAAAACATCGTCAAAGCCAATCTCGCGTTTAGCGAGTTCGGTCTTGCAATACTCTGCCAGCGTCGGTAGCGGATCGGCGTTGAAAAGTTCAGCCAGTTTCAACTCGCGCCCGTTCGTTAAATCATAATTGAACGTCAGACTGTAATGATACGGGTGCGCCGCGCCGTCAGCGTAGCCATCCCCATTAAACTTAATGCTCCAAATATTTTCCCGCTGGCTGATCAATTCATAAACGATATTAAAGGAACTACCAGCCACAATCGGTTCAGTGGGCATTTCCGCCATGCCGCCTTTGAAAGCCTCAATCTCGCTCTCTACAATTGCCTTCAACGCGGAATTAAAATCCAAAACGCGCTGATCGTTTACGCCTTCAATATAAGGGATTTGAGCCGTAATTTTATAAACAGGCGCCGAACTTTCTTCGTTCAGCGGACTGGATTTCAATTGACTCGCATCTGCCAGAGGCATGGTCATCGTCGGGAGCGCCGGAACCGCCTGCGTTGGCGCAGTCGTTCCGCAAGCTAAAATAAGCAGAAGCGCGATCAATATGCCGGATAAGATTTTTAGATTTTTCATTTAATTTCCTCGGATGGTTTCACTGCGTTAAATTCTCGATAGAGTAATAAATCATAGACGATTTTCAATCCGCCGGCAATATAGTAAGGCGCGTTGAAAAGGGCAGGGACGCTAAAGAACAAGCCGGTCAATACTGGAGAAAGAGCCGCGCCAATGGAGCGCGCAATCGCAGTCACGCCTGAAGCGGCAGACCTTTCGTCCGGCGCGACAACTGCCATCGTGTAAGATTGCCGCGTAGGCACGTCCATTTGCGAAACGCTAAAACGCAACAGCAAAACGCCAATCGCCAACGGCAAGTTAGGCATGAGCGGCACAAGGATCAAAAAAATATTGGATGGAATATGCGTAAAAACCATCGTATTGATCAAGCCGAAGCGGGCGGCGATCCGCGCGGCGAGCAGAGCCGAAATCCCCGCCAGCACATTTGCCCCAAAGAAAATACTGCCCAGCGTTCCGGCATCCACGCCATATTTAATATAGAACCAGTATGCCAACAAACTTTGAATAACCAAACCGCCAGCGAAAGCGTCGAGCGCGAAGAACATGCTCAACTTGAGAACCACATTCTTCGAGCGGTGCAAGCCCAGCGTTTTCTTTGGCTGATCCGCAGTTGCCGTAGGCGGAATTTCGATCGCTTCAGAAAGGTTTAGGAAAAGCAAAGTCAGCGCCAAACCGCCAAACGCATACCCAATCAAGATGAAACGATACGCCGCCAACGCCGACCAACCTTGATCTTGTAAAAGTTGAGCGAGCCACCCGCCGATCAATGCGCCCGAAGCCGTCGCTAATGAACCCGCCAAGTTATACCAAGCAAAAACATGCGTCCGTTTAGCGTCTGGGATTAAGTTCGTCAGCCCGGCTTGCTCCACGGAAAGAAACGGTCCAATCTCATTGCCGCTGGGGCTAATCACCCCAACAATGGCGGCGGCGATCAAAATCAAAAAATTATTGGTAATCACAAAAACAATGCCCGCGCCAAGCATAAGCCCAGCGCCGAACAACAATGTTTTCTTGCGCCCAAACGCATCGGCGCGAGTAGTGAGCAAAAGCGAAATGCCCGCATCGCCCGCCAGCGTGAGCGTGAACAACAAACCAATCTGCTTTTCAGTGAGTCCCGTTTTAGCCAGATACAGGGCGATGATCACCGAAAGAAAGCCGTAACAAAACAAGCGGATACTGCGCGTCGTAAAGAGAATCCAAACGTCTTTAGGATATATTTGCCGCACTGTTGACCTCCGTCAAATCAAAAGTTTTAAAAGCGCTTGCGTTTCGTTTTTTCCGCCTACGCCGTTCTCGCCGCCCGGTCCCACGCATGAAGGGCAACCATCGGCGCATTCACATTGCGTTACTAATTCATAGGCGCGTTGCATCAATTCAGCATGGATCTCAAAAAGTTCTTGGCTAAAGCCAATGCCGGCTGGCGCTAAATCATAAAGGACAATAGACGGTTGACCGCCATTGACCAGACCAGCGGGGTCTGTATGCACTCCCAAATCACGTTGGTCACACATCAAAAATAACGGCGCTAAATTTCCCAATACAAAACCTAAACCTGCCAAGCCACTGCGCATACGCACATTTTGTTCCACCTTATGATGACAACTTGAACAAAGCGTGGTTAGATTTTCTAAACGATTGGCTTCTGCTTTTGACGCAAATGCGCGAAACGGGATTTTATGATGCACGTCATGCTGGCGATCAACTTCTTTCGCGCCGCATACCTGACAGGTGAACTGGTCTCGTTTTCTGACGGCTTCTCTTATCTGACTCCAATTGACTCCATAGTCGTTGGCGTCGTTCGTCCATGCGCCGGATTCGCGCAAGCGCTTCACAACATCTTCCGAGAGCGTTAGCCAATATCCGGCAGTCTGTAATTGAACTGGGGGCAGATCCAATTCTTCTTGACCTAGATTTTCATTGGTAAACCATCTCAATTTCTTGAAGCCGATGACTTGCGTGGTGACTTGAATTTCGCCATAGCCTTTTTCGCCGATCGCTTCTCTCTTTGCGTTCTTAGCGGTCAATGATTCATTTTTATTTACAGATAATATTTCAATTTCAGATTTTTTTTGCGCTTCGGTATAGTAATCTAAACCAACCGGCACAAGTTGAGCGGTATGTTTCTCAAGATCTAATGCTTGCACAAAATATTGCTGGGCTTCGTGCATGTAAATCGCGCCGGCGTGAATCATCCAGTGCGCCGATTCGCCATCCACTGTCCCTATCGTCAATGGTCTATCGTCTTCGGTCAGGGTTTGCAGAACAAAACTTTGAGGCGAGGCAGAGCGCAAAGAAATATTTGCGGCGGGGTATTGATCTTTCATCCAATAATATTTTTCGTTGGAGAGATGCGATTCTTGATTTGAAACCAGGAATTGCAAATATTCTTCAATCAATTCCCAAGAGAGCGAGCCAAAAGATTCCTGCGTTTGAAACGGTAATTCAAACATGGCGCAACGTAAATGTTCTAATAAAATCAGTAAATGATTGGGGTTGACCAAAGCTCGTTCAGGAGAACGCTTAAAAAAATATTCAGGGTGATGCGCGAGAAATTGATCAAGCGGGCTGGGAGAAGCGACCAAAATTGAAACTGCGGGATCGTCTCCGCGCCCGGCTCTGCCGGCTTGTTGTCTCGCGCTGGCAATTGTTCCCGGGTAGCCCACTAATAGCGCCGCGCCGAGTCCGCCAATATCAATGCCCAATTCAAGCGCTGTGGTTGCCACAACCGTTTTGACGCTTCCAGCGCGTAAGCCTTGTTCGATTTCACGGCGTTGCGTTGGGAGGTAGCCAGAGCGATAGCCGCGAATTTGATTATTGGTAATTGGTAATTGGTAAATTGAGATGAGCGATTGGAGATTAGTTAGCAGAATTTCTACGGTTCTTCTGGTTCTGGCAAAAACCACAGATTGAATATTATGTTTGAGCAAATCGGTTGTTAATCTCACGCTTTCGAGGATGGCGCTTTTTCGTAGACCCAAACTTGCATCTATGACCGGCGGGTTATAAACCATGAAATGACGCTCGCCTTTGGATGAACCGTCATTATCAATCAGTTCAACGGGATGTTCGATTAATTTCTCGGCTAATTCTTTGGGATTGCCAATGGTGGCAGACGCTAAAATAAATTGCGGATTTGCCTCATAAAATTTTGCGACCCGTTTGAGTCTGCGAATCACATTGGCGACGTGCGAGCCAAAGACTCCGCGATAGGTGTGGGCTTCGTCTATGACGATGAATTTTAGGTTGCTGAAAAAATCAATCCAGTTGGCATGATGCGGCAGAATGCCCGTGTGGAGCATATCCGGGTTGGATAAAGCGATGTTGGCGTTTTTGCGAATTGCGGGGCGCTGAGTTTGCGGCGTATCGCCATCGTAGATGGCTGGTTTCAGTGACCAATGTTCAGTCATCAGTGGGCGTAATACTGATAACAGATTACTGATTACTGACAGTTGGTCTTGCGCTAAGGCTTTGGTGGGGAAGAGATATAAGGCGCGGGCTTGAGGGTTATTGATGATTGCAGATAAAACCGGTAAGTTGTAGGCTAAGGTCTTTCCGCTGGCTGTGCTGGTGGAAAGGATGATATTTTTATTTTGCTGAGCGTGAGTCCATGCGGCGTGTTGGTGGGCGTAGAGCGAATCAATTCCCAGCGAGGATAATGCCGTTCGGAGCGCAACCGGCAAATCGGTCGGGAAGGGGCGGGTTTG
The DNA here is from genome assembly GCA_020847355.1 of Anaerolineales bacterium. Lineage (GTDB taxonomy): Bacteria > Chloroflexota > Anaerolineae > Anaerolineales > Villigracilaceae > Villigracilis. The sequence goes on from JADLCG010000187.1 coordinate 4,813, forward strand.
TGCGGGGCGCGGCGGCGTCCTCTGCCAGGCTGAAAAATTCGGGGCAGTTTGCTCATCCTCCTGCCAGAAATCCAAAAGCGTTTGAAGCATGTTCAAAGGCGCTTAATTTCAGTTTCCGCATGTAGCGAGCGGAATGCCCAAGCGCCCACCCCCAGCGGAAGCCAAAACGTGACGGCGCGATAAGCGAGCGTGATGACGATGGCTTGACTCCAGTTGACGCCTAAAGAGGATAAGGCGATGGGCATTAAGCCTTCGACAATGCCGATGCCGGAAGGCGTGGGCGAAACAATTAAGAAGAGGTAGGTTAGTGAAAAACCGGCGATGATGATATCCGCAGTGAAGGGGACTTCAAAAGCTAAAAAAGAAAAGACGAGGACGATCATCAATAAAGTTTTATCAAGGATGCCCCATAAAATTGGGCGCACGAGGCTTGATTTTTTTTCGGTGATGCCCGAGAAGCCTTCCGCCACTTCGCGCGCGAATTCATGGGCGCGGGTTTCGCTGAGGTAGTCGTCTTTGCGGAAAAAGCGAAAGAAACGGTTGAGCAGACGCGCAATGCGCGCGAGTAAATTCCCGAGTTTTTGTTCGGAGCGATAACCGAGATAAAGAATAAAGGCGTAAGAGATCGCGATGACCAAGAGAAATACAGACGCTGAAATTTCGCCCGGGTTGAGATCGTTGCGTCCGGCGAGAATGATTAAGCCCACCGAAAGCACCACTAAAAATGAGGCTTGATCCAATAATAAAAATAGCGCGGCGGCAACAGTGACTTTGCCTACGGCATGTCCGCGTTTGCGGGCTTCGCTGGCGAACAAAGCCACGCCGCCCACGCCCGCCGTTGGCGCGACAATGTTGATAAAAGTCGCGGCGGTGGCGATGCGGCTCAATTCCAAAACGGTATCGTGAATCCCGAGCAAATGAAAAATGGATTGGTACATTCTGCCGGAACTGATAAACCAGATGCACTGAATCAAAACGGCGAGAAGGAGAAAGCCGAGATGTGCGCGTTGAAGCGTTTTGAGAATGGTCTCTAATTCGCTGAAGCTTAAGACGATGATGACGATCAATAAAAAGAAAACGAAAGCGACAAAAAATTTCTTCATTACAAGAATTATACCTAGAGCGAGGCGCATTTACTCGAAATAAAAGAGCAGGCAGAACCTGCTCTTTTATTGTAAACGCGGTCAGCTTCTACGTCTGCCGCCCACGATGGAAGCGTAATAAAGTAACTGCAGAACTGCGGTGAGCAAACCGGCGACGTAAGTGAGCGCCGCGGCGTTGAGAACAGTGTTCACGCCACGCTGTTCTTCATCCGTTTGGATGATGCCCGTTTGATACAGCAAGCGCTTGGCGCGGGCTGAGGCGTTTAATTCCACTGGCAAGGTGGCTAAGGCAAACAAAGCGCCGCCGGCAAAGACCAACACGCCCAGCCAAGCCAAGTTTGTCCAGCGGAGGAGAAGCCCAGCCATGATCAAAATCCAGCCGAGGTTGGAGCCAATGTTGACTATCGGCACCAAAGCCGAACGCACGCGCATCGGGAAGTAGCCTTCTGCATCTTGCATAGCGTGACCTAACTCATGCGCGGCAACTGCCACTGCCGCCACCGAAGTTCCATTGCCAACGCCAGGCGAAAGATACAGGGTTTTATCGCGCGGATCGTAATGATCGCTCAATTGACCGCCGACGCCCTGCACTTGCACGCCAACCAAACCGCCGCTGGAAATTAACCGTTGAGCGGCTTGCGCTCCGGTGAGCCGGCTACTGGCTGGGACTTGACTCCATTTGTTGTAGGCATGTTTTACATACCATGAAGCCAAGCCCATCAAAATAAAGGCGGGAATCATGTAAATCAAATAATCGAGGCTAAAAAACATAATTTTCTCCTTCTGCCCTATTAGGATTATGGTTTGATCATATCCATTAGAACTTCAATGGCTTTATCCAATTGCGGGTCAAGTTTATTGGCGTAATCTTCTTCAGTCATTTTCACTTCCACGTCGGGGGTTAATCCAATTTCGTGGATGGTGCGTTCTTTGGGCGTGAGCCATTTGGCGATGGTGATGCGTACTGCGCCGTTATCGCCGCTCAATGGAATCCAATTTTGCACGGAGCCTTTGCCGTAAGAAGTGACGCCGACCAATTTGGCGCGTCCGTCGTCTTGTAAAGCGCCCGCCACAATTTCAGAAGCGGAAGCCGAACCTTCATTAATCAGCACTACCATTGGCAGGCTTTCATCTGTCGCCAAGCCGCCGGGGATGGCGTCGTAACTATCGCGCGAGCCATCGCCATATTTTTCGTATAAGATCACGCCTTTGCCGACAAATTGAGAAGCGACTTCAACCGCCGTTTGTAAATAACCGCCGCCGTTATTTCTCAAATCCAAAATAATACCTTTTGGTTTTTGATCCATCAGTTCTTTCAGCGTGGCGAGCAATTCGGCAGTGGTTTTATCGCCAAAGGTGGTCACTTGAATATAGGCGATATCGCCATCCAGCATTTTGCCCGAGGCGGAAGCGACTGTGATCTTTTGGCGCACCACATCGAACTCTAACAAGTCCTTTTCGCCTTCGCGCAAAACCGTGAGGTGAACGGTTGTGCCGGCTGGTCCAAGCACTTTGAGGCGCGCCGCGCCAGCGTCTATGCCGGTCATATCTTCGCCGTCAATTTTTACGATCTGGTCGCCGGGTTTTAGCCCCGCTTTTTCGGCTGGGGAATCCGGCATCGGGCTGGTAATGGTGAGATATTTCGTAGTCGTATCCACATACGCGCCA
>JADLCG010000188.1 GCA_020847355.1 Anaerolineales bacterium
CAGGCTTTGGGCGCACGGGAAAGTTTTTTGCGATTGAGCATTTTGGCATCACGCCAGATTTGTTGTGTTGCGCCAAGTCATTGGCGGGCGGCGTGCCTATGGGCGCGTTGTTGATCGGGAAGAACGTCAAGAATCTTGTGCCTGGCATTCACGGCTCCACGTTTGGCGGAAATCCGCTTTCGTGCGCGGCGGCGAATGCGGCGTTGGATGTAATTAAAGAAGAAGAGTTGCCCCGCCAGTCGGAAGAAAAGGGCAAGTATCTGATGGAGAAGTTGAAAGCGATTCAATCCCCGAACATCCGCGAGATTCGCGGGCTTGGATTAATGGTCGGGATTGAGATGAAGCAGAAGGTTGCGCCGTATATCAAAGCGTTGCAAGAGGCGAATATCATCGCTTTGAACGCGGGTATGACCGTGATCCGCTTATTGCCGCCGCTGGTGATTACTTATGAGCAGTTGGATCATTTGGTGGATGCGTTGACGGAAGTGTTGGCAATGACGATGGACGATGGACAATAGACGATGGTCAACGGATTTGGTAAGCGGACTCTGAAACGGATTCACGGATGGGAACGGATAAGTCCGTTTTTGTCCGTGAGTCCGTGATAAAGTCCGCTTACAGGTGAAGCCCGCTTATAAACGGATTGGTGCAACGGATGAACGATTTTGATACATTAGTTGGTTTGGTTTCTCAATACAGCCCTTCGGGAAGCGAGCGGCGGGCTGTTGAGTGGTTGGTCCAGCGGATGAAGTCGCTGGGCTATGATGAATCGTTTATAGATGAAGCGGGCAATGCGGTTGGGGTGATGGGAAAAGGGGAGAAGCAGGTTGTTTTGCTTGGGCATACTGATACGGTGCCTGGCGAAATTAAAGTAGAGCAAGTCGCCGACTTGCTCTACGGGCGCGGCGCGGTGGATGCGAAAGGTCCGCTAGCGTGTTTTGTGGATGCGGTGGCGAAGGTTGGCGCGAAAGACGGTTGGCAGTTTGTTGTCATCGGCGCGGTGGAAGAGGAAAGAGATTCAGAAGGGGCGCGTTTTGTTGTCAACCAATATAAGCCAGACTTTGCGATCATCGGCGAGCCGAATCATTGGGATCGAATCGCGCTTGGATATAAAGGCAGCGCCTGGGCGAATGTAATCGTCAAGCGCGAGCAGGCGCATACCGCCAGCGGCGAAGAGACTGCGGCGGAAGCGGCTGTGGATGTGTGGCTGAAAATCAAAGCCTATGTGAATCAATTCAATGGAGATAAGAAAAGAGTCTTTGATCAGTTGTTATTGACTCTGCGCGGCATTGACTCAAGTCAGGATGGCTTTGAGCAAACGGCGACTCTGAAAGTTGGTGTCCGCTTGCCTGTGGAAGTTTCGCCAGAAGATTGGTATGTGAAGTTGGATGAAATAGTAAGTGACTGTCACTTGGAAAGAATGGGATTCGCCATCCCTGCCTGGGGATGCGAGAAAAACACTCCGCTGGTGCGAAGCTTTTTGAGTGGGATCAGGTCACAGGGCGGAGAGCCGCGCTTTGTCTACAAAACGGGCACTGCGGATTTGAACATCGTCGCGCCTGTGTGGAAATGTCCCGCTGTGGTGTATGGTCCAGGCGATTCGAGTTTGGATCACACGCCGAATGAGCATATTGAGTTGGCAGAGTATGCGCGGGCGGCGGATGTGTTGACGAATGCGCTTGAAAAATTAAGCGCGTAATGCGGTATCTAAATCCCAAAGAATATCTTCAATATCTTCAAGACCAATAGATAGGCGAATGAAATCCGGGCTGACTCCAGCGGCGATTTGCTCTTCTTCCGAAAGTTGGGAATGGGTGGTGCTGGCGGGATGAATGGCAAGCGATTTTGTATCGCCGAGATTAGCGACGTGACTGAAGATTTGTAAGTTGTTGATGAATTTTTCGCCAGCCGCTTTGCCGCCTTTGACCCCAAACCCTAACATTGCGCCTGAGCCTTTGGGCAAATATTTTTTTGCTTTTGCATGATCTGGATGGCTGGCTAAACCAGAGTAACTAACCCAACTTACTTTTGGATGGTTTTCTAAGAACTCGGCGACACGTTGCGCGTTTTGAACGTGCGCCTCCATTCGCAGGGAGAGCGTTTCCAGCCCTTGCAGAAGTTGCCACGAAGCGCTGGGTTGTTGACACATGCCAAAATCGCGGAGGATGCCCGCGCGCGCTTTGGAGATGAAGGCTAGAGGACCAAAATCTTCGGAGTAAACCACGTTATGATAAGCCGGGTCTGGCTCGGTGAAGTTTTTGAAGCGCCCGCTTTTGCTCCAGTTGAATTTGCCTTTATCCACAATCACGCCGCCAATAGTTGTGCCATGACCGCCGATGAATTTAGTGGTTGAGTGCGTGACGATATCCGCGCCCCATTCAAACGGGCGGCAGAGATACGGCGTGGCAAACGTGTTATCAATCATTAGCGGAATACCGAATTCTTGCGCGATTTTGGCAACTTCTTCAAATGGGAAGACGTTGACCAGCGGGTTGCTGATGGTTTCGCCGTAAATGATTTTGGTGTTGGGCTGAATGGCTTTGCGAAAATTTTCCGGGTCGGCAGGGTCAACCAGCGTAACGGCGATGCCCAAGCGCGGAAGCGTATATTTGAATTGCGTGACTGTGCCGCCGTAGAGCGTGGCGGTGGAGACGATATGATCGCCAGCCTGACAGATCGTGAGAATGGCGTTGGCTTGGGCGGCATGACCTGAACTAACTTCCAGCGCGCCAACTCCGCCTTCAAGGCTGGCGATGCGCCGCTCAAAGACGTTTGTGGTGGGGTTAGAGATGCGCGTATAAATGTTGCCTTCTTCTTGCAGGGCAAAGAGTCGCGCGGCGCGTTCTGTGCTTTTCAAATCGTAAGCGGATGTTTGGTAAATGGGAACAGCGCGACTGCCAGTGGCTGGATCTGGCTCGTAACCAAAATGAAGTTGACGGGTGGTAAAACCAAACTGGCGAGAGGCGTTGTTCATCAGATTTTATTTATCCTCGAGTTTTTGAGGCACGTCGTTAATATCAAAAGCGGTGGCTTGATAGACGTAATAATTCAACCAGTTGGAATACAACAAGTTGGCGTGGCCGCGCCAGCGCACATTGGGCGTTTGGCTGGGGTCGTCTTTGGGATAATAATTCTGCGGCACGTGAATCGGCAAACCTTTGTTGACGTCGCGGTCATATTCGCCTTTAAGCGTAAGCGGATCATATTCAGAATGTCCAGTGACGAAAATATGCCGCCCATCTTTAGAGCCGACGATATAAACGCCCGCCTCGTCAGATTCCGCTAGCAGTTGAATCTCGTTTACTTTGGCAAGGTCGGCGCTGTGAATTTCAGTGTGCCGCGAATGCGGGGCGAAGAAAATATCGTCGAAGCCGCGCAATAATTTTTCAGTGGAAGAGAGGGTGCGGTGTTCAAATACGCCGAACATTTTTTGGGACAGGTCATATTTGGGGATGCCGTACCGATGATACAGAGCGGCTTGCGCGCCCCAGCAAATATAAAAATTGGATTCAACGTTCGTCTCGGACCAATCTAAAATTTTGGTGAGTTCATTCCAATAATCCACTTCCTTGAAGGGAAGTTGTTCGACTGGCGCGCCGGTGACGATCAACCCGTCAAATTTTTCGCCGCGAATATCGTCAAACGTAACATAATGATTGAGCAAATGCTCGGCGGCGGTATTTTTGGATTCGTGCGTGGCGGTGTGCAGAAGCGTCACTTCCACTTGCAAAGCGGAGTTGGAGAGCAGGCGTAGTAATTGAGTTTCGGTGGCAATCTTGGTTGGCATGAGATTCAAGATGGCGACGCGAAGCGCGCGAATATCCTGATGGATGGCGCGATCCTCATCCATGATGAAGATGTTCTCTTGCTCAAGCGTGGCGCGCGCCGGGAGGGTGTTCGGAATTTTTACAGGCATTTTATAGTGAATATAAAGTACAGAGTGAAGAATGCAGAATGAAGACTTTGATCTTCATTCTGCATTTTGACTTCTGCGTTTATGCGTTCAGCGCTTGGTCCAAATCCCAGAGAATGTCGTCCACATCTTCGATGCCGACGCTCAAACGGACAAAATCTGGTTTTACGCCAGCCGAAGTTTGTTGTTCTTCGTTCAGTTGGCTGTGAGTCGTAGTCGCCGGGTGAATAGCGAGACTGCGCGAATCGCCGACGTTGGCAAGGTGGCTGAAGAGTTGCAGGCTTTCAATGAACTTCTTGCCGGCTTCCAAACCGCCTTTCACGCCGAAGCCTAAGATCGCTCCCGCGCCTTTGGGTAAATATTTCTTGGCGCGTTGATAATCGCGGTGACTCTTCAAACCCGGGTAAGTGACCCAGCTAACTTTGGGGTGTTTCTCCAAAAATTCCGCAACGGCTTGCGCGTTTTGGACGTGGCGCTCCATGCGTAAGTTGAGCGTTTCAACGCCGAGCAAAGTTTGCCAGGAGTTGAAGGGGGCTTGGCACGCGCCAATATCGCGGAGGACATGCACGCGGGCTTTGATGGCAAAGGGCGGCAGACCCGCGCCGGTGAGAGATGAATAAACCAAGCCGTGATAAGAAGGATCGGGCGTGTTGAAGTTTTCAAACTTGCCGTTGCTCCAATCATAATTTCCGCCGTCCACAATGATGCCGCCGATGGTTGTGCCGTTGCCGGTGATGAACTTGGTGGTCGAGTGGGTAACGACGTTTGCGCCCCATTCAATTGGGCGGAAGAGATAAGGCGTGGCGAAAGTGTTATCAATCAACAAAACTAGTTTGTGCTTCTTGGCGATTTCCGCCACTTCTTCAAACGGGAAGACGGCAATATCGGGGTTGCCCAAAGTTTCGCCGTAGATGACTTTGGTGTTGGGCTTGATCGCCGCTTCAAAATTCTTCGGGTCGGTTGGGTCTACAAACGTAACTTCAATCCCCAACTTGGGCAGAGTATAAGCAAATTGATTGTATGTGCCGCCGTATAAGTGAGAAGAAGAAACGATATGGTCGCCGGCGCTGAGCAGGGTGAAAATTGCCTGCGCCTGCGCGGCATGACCAGAACTAGCCGCCAAGCCGGCTACGCCGCCTTCGAGCGAGGCGATGCGTTGCTCTAACACGTCGGTGGTTGGGTTCATCAAACGGGTGTAGATATTGCCCAATTCTTTGAGCGCGAATAAATTCGCCGCGTGTTCGGTGTTCTTGAATTGATAGCTGGTCGTTTGGTATAACGGCACGGCGCGGCTTCCCGTAGTTGGGTCGGGCTGATAGCCGGCGTGTAATTGGCGGGTCGCAAACCCTAATTGACGATCTTTGATGGTGGACATGAACTGAAACTCCTCTTGAATTTTTTTTAAATAAATTCCGCCCATCAGAAGAGATATTTTTTTCAAGCGCTTAAAAAAATTACCTCTTCTGAAAGTACAAGAAGAGGCATACGTCTATACCGTCCTCTCATCTTCCAGATAATAAATAGCCTGAGCTATTTTTATTTGCCGAATTTGGCACCATAACTTGTGGTCTGGTTGCCGAAGCATCAAAGGGTCGGTCCCTCCGCTTCTCTGGATAAGAGCGAATATTTAATTTTGTATTTTATATCACATAAATTTCACGCTTGTCAAGACAAGTATTGAACCAATTTTTATAAC
>JADLCG010000189.1 GCA_020847355.1 Anaerolineales bacterium
ATGCTGACGTAAGTTTCGCCGCTTGGTAGCGTGCGCGCGGCGCGGCGCGGACGTAACCGTTGCCACGTGATGAACGAAAATCCTAGCCACCAAATTCCGGCAGAAGCTAAGTTGATTCTCACGGCTAAATCGGTTGGAATGCCAAAAGCGTCTCTGAGCTGAAAGAAAGCTAAATTCAAAGCGAGTAAAATGCCCCCGCCAATGTAGCCCATAGCCCACCCGTAGGAAGAGACGCGGTCTCTTTCTTCCTCGCTGGCGATGTCCGGCAGATAAGCGTTATAAAAAACAACCGCCGCGCCGAAAGTCAAATTGGCGATGATGAATAACAAGCCGCCGAGCCACCATAAACCGCCAGTTAGAAAAAACATCAAGATTGTGGCGCTTGCGCCGATGGTCGCAAAAACTTGCATCATCCGTTTGCGTAAATGTGAATAATCCGCGATGGCGCCGAGGATCGGCAAAAATAAAACTTGCAAGCCCACTGAAAGCGAAATGCAGTACGGCAAAAAAGAATCGGGCGCGATGGGAATGCCTAAAAATGAAACGGTCTCTTTACCCAGCGCTTCCGCCGCGGTGCGCGCCAAACTGGCGACATACGGACCTAGAAAAACAGTCCCTACAGTTGTGCTGAAGGCTGAGTTCGCCCAATCGTACATCGCCCAACCAAAAATTTCTTTGCGATCATTGACTAGCGCTTCTTCTGCCATAACTCCTCCGCGAGTTTGTTGAGATGCAATCAGAACACGCGAAAGTATAACGGAGTTTCGATTTTTTGACGCGAGTTTTACGGGGAGATTTTGAACGCCGCTTTCTTGACCCTCTGCCTGCTCCAAGCTAAAATGCCTGTTCTAACTCTGACAAAAAAACCGACGCAAGGATGTAGCAATCAGCATGTTTGAAAATCTAACTGGACGATTAAACCAAATCTTTGACAATTTACGCAAACGCGGCAAACTCTCCGAAGCGGATGTGGATGCCGCGATGAAGGAAGTGCGCCTCGCTTTGATCGAAGCCGATGTGCATTTTAGCGTGGTTAAAACTTTTATCGCTAAAGTGCGCGAGCGGGCGGTTGGCGCGGAGGTCTCTAAAGCGCTTAACCCGGGTCAGCAGGTGATCAAGATCGTCAATGAAGAATTGATCGCCATGCTCGGCGAACCTGCGCCGTTGAATTTGACCGGCGCAAAACCGCGCGTTTTGATGTTGGTCGGCTTGCAAGGAGCGGGGAAGACCACCGCCGCCGGCAAATTAGCTCGATTGATGAAAGCCAAAGGCGAGAGAATTTTGCTGGTCGCGGGCGATCCGTATCGTCCGGCGGCAGTCAAGCAGTTGCAACAGCTTGGCGAGAGATTGGATGTTGAAGTTGAAGCGGACGCTTCGCTCACGCCGCCGCAACTCGCCAAGCGCGCAGTAGAAAAAGGCGAAAAAGGCGGTTACAGCTTGGTCATCATAGATACCGCTGGGCGCTCGCAAATGGACGAAGATTTGATGGACGAATTGCGCGCTATTTCAGTAGGCACAAATCCAGTGGATGTATTGTTAGTGATCGACTCGATGATTGGTCAAGAGGCGTTGAACATCGCGCAGGGCTTCAAAGCGGCGATCAATGTGACCGGTTTGATCCTGACCAAAATGGACGGCGATTCGCGCGGCGGCGCGGCAATCTCGATCCGCTCGGTGACTGGCGTGCCGATTAAATTTATCGGCACGGGCGAAAAGTTGGATGCGCTGGAAAGTTACGACCCTTCGCGTTTATCCTCTCGTATTTTAGGCATGGGCGATATGATCGGCTTGATTGAAAAAGCCGAAGCCGCCTACGACGCCGAAACTATGGAAAAGCAAGCCAAGAAAATGATGAAGGGCGAATTTTCTTTGGAAGACTGGCTTGACCAAATGAAACAGATGAAGAAGATGGGTCCGCTATCGCAAATTATGGAAATGTTGCCCGGGCAAATGGGACAAGCCGCGCGCGGTATTGACCTAACGGCGGTTGAAAAATCTTTCAAGCAATCGGAGGCGCTGATCAATTCCATGACCTTGAAAGAACGCCGCAACCCGGATTTGTTGAATGCCTCCCGCCGCAGGAGAATCGCCGCGGGCGCCGGCATGGAAGTCCAAGACGTGAATAGACTGATCAAGCAATTCCGCGAGGCTCAAAAGATGATGAAGATGCTTCAGAAAACTGGCGGCAAAGGTTTGGGTCGGTTGTTTGGCTAGCGGGAGTTTTGTGAAAAAACGAAACGTTTAATCAAAAATATTTTTCGCGCTTCGGGTTTTCTTGATCGTGCCGCGCTGTTTTTTGGTTTGCAATCTTTTTTCCTGCGCGGCTTGCGTAGGCTTTGTCTTTTTTCGCGCTTTGGGTTTGATGCTTGCTTTTTGAATTAATTCGTAAAAACGTTGGAGCGCATCGGCGCGATTTTGTTCTTGCGTGCGGAAGCGCTTGGCTGAGAGCAGTAAAACGCCGTCAGCGTTGACGCGTTTACCAGCCAGCCGAATCAGCCGTCCCTTAAGTTCAGCGGCGAGAGTGGGGGAGGCGCTTATGTCAAAGCGCAGTTGGACGGCAGTCGCAACTTTATTGACATTTTGTCCGCCGGGTCCCGAAGCGCGGATGTATTCAAG
>JADLCG010000190.1 GCA_020847355.1 Anaerolineales bacterium
GTTCTGTGCGGCGCTATAACTTAACTGTAAAGCGCGAAATGGATTTTTCTCAACCGAGAAAGGAGATTTTACCAATGAAAGTTAATGATAAAGTAATTGTGGTGACTGGCGCAGGGAGCGGCATGGGGCGCGAAGTGACTTTGAACCTGCTCAGAAAAGACGCCAAAGTTTTCGGGGTGGACCTCAACGAAAAAACCCTGCAGGAGACTTTTGAACTGGCGGGCGATAAAAAAGCAAATCTGGCTACGGCAGTTTTGAACGTGGCGGATAAAGCCGCAGTGGACGCCCTGCCCGCCAAAGTGATTGAAAAATTCGGCGCGGTGGATGCGATCATCAACAACGCGGGCATCATTCAACCTTTTGTGCGCTTCAACGATTTAGGCTTCGACACAATCGAGCGTGTGCTCCATGTCAACTTGTACGGCGTGTTGTATATGACCAAAGCCTTTTTGCCGCATCTGCTCGCTCGTCCCGCGGCGCACATTGCCAACGTCTCCAGCATGGGCGGGTATTTACCCGTGCCGGGGCAAACAATTTACGGCGCCACAAAAGCCGCCGTCAAATTGATGACCGAAGGTTTATATGCCGAGCTTCTGGAAACCAACGTCGGCGTGACGGTTATCTACCCGGGGGCGATTGCCACCAACATTACGACGAACTCAGGAGTAGCAGGACCAAACGTTGAAGAAACTTCAAAGAAAAGTAGCCTGAAAGCCATGCCCGCAGACCAAGCCGCTGAGATCATCGTCAATGCGATTGAGAATAATAAATACAGCGTCTTCGTCGGCTCAGACGCCAAACTTACCGATTTCATCTACAGGCTCAACCCCAAAATGGCAGTGAAGATGATTTATAAGCAATTGAAAGCGCTGTTGAAGTGAGAGTGTAATCAATAAGCGGCAAAATTAGAGAATTAGAAAGAAAAGACAATGCTTGATTTATTTCGATATGACGCGAAGAAACATACGATTCTAGCCGCCGGGCAAGTAGCCCCTGACGCCGACCGTTGCGTGCAATGCGGAATTTGCGTATATAACTGCCCAGTTGGTATTGACGTGCGCGCACATGCATGGCGCGGCGAACCAATCATCCATGAGTATTGTCTAACTTGCGGCGAATGTGTAGCGCGCTGTCCGCGCGGCGCGTTACGTTTTGAAAAGACGGATTTATTTTCAAAGAAGAAATGAATGAAATACGTAATTATCGGCGCAGGCGTAGCCGGAATAGCGGCAATTGAAGCAATTCGTTCCGTAGATCATTCAGGGGAAATTACAATGATTGGCGACGATCCGCATGGATTCTATTCACGCCCCGGACTCGCCTATTACCTCTCTGGCGAATTACACGATAAAACGCTCTATCCGCGAACAGCCGAGCAGTATCGCAAAATGAACTTCCGCTATCTTAAAGGGCGGGTAAAAAACATCTTTCGGGAAGGTCGTCAACTGCAACTGGAAGAAGGGCAACTAATCTCCTTTGACCGATTATTAATTGTAGTTGGGGCTCAGGCGATTCCTTTAGATGTGAAAGGTTCGCACTTGGAAGGCATATTCAAGCTTGATCATCTGGAAGATGCCAAACGCATCCTAAAACATGCGCGGCGCGGCAGGCGCGTAATTGTCATTGGCGGAGGGATAACCGCTTTAGAACTAGCCGAAGGTTTACTCGCGCGCAAAATGGACGTTCACTATCTGCTCCGCGGCAATCGGTATTGGAACAGCGTACTTGACGAACAAGAATCAAAGATCATTGAAGGTCGCTTGCAAGAGGAAGGCGTCACCTTGCACTACCGCGCACAAGCGCTTGAAATTCTCGAAAAAAATAAGCGGGTCAGCGGCGTGCGTCTTGCGGATGGCAAGACATTGAAGTGCGATTTGCTTGTTTATGCAATCGGGGTTCGTCCTCGTATAGATTTGGCAAAACAAGCGGACTTAAAAACTGAACGCGGGATTCTTGTTGACGAGTATTTACAAACAAACGATCCGAACATTTTTGCGGCAGGCGATGTTGCGCAAACCTACGATCCTTCCAGCGGACGCTTTACGCTAAGCAGTTTGTGGTCACAAGCGCGCGAGCAAGGGTTTGCCGCCGGATTGAACATGGCAGGCAGGCGCGCCGCTTATGTTAAGTCAACCCCTTTTAATGTAACGCGCCTCGCCGGACTTACCACAACGGTTATCGGCACAGTTGGGAGCGGCTGTACTGATGAAGATTTAGTCGGCATCGCTCGCGGCGATAGCGAAACCTGGCGGCTCTTACCAGACATCATTGCCGCACAAGAAGGCTTTGACGTAAATCGAATGCGTTTATTGATCGGTGAAAAACGCTTATTGGGAGCGGTTGTCATGGGCGACCAGAAACTTTCTTACCCGCTTGAAAAAATTATTTCAGAAAGCATTGATATTTCTCCCATTCGAGAAAAATTACTCAACTCAAAGTTGAGAATTAGCGACGTAATCGCTGAATTTTGGAAAAACTTAAATCTACCAAAGAGGATCTAAAAATCTATGCTTCGCGGCAATCGAGAACTTTGGCTGGCGCTCCTTGCGCTGATTCTTATCACGGCAGGCTATGGATTGATTATTGGGCTAACAAGCCAAATCCCTCCAGCAAGCGAAGTTTTCGGTCATAGTTTGGGAATTGCAGGCTTTCTTCTCATGCTCATGACGGAAACTTTATACAGTCTGCGTAAGCGCAGTCGGAGCATCAAGTGGGGAAAAATGTCAGCATGGCTTCAATTCCATATTTTCACAGGGATTGTGGGACCGTATATGACGCTCCTGCACACCTCATGGAAATTCAATGGCATTGCCGGCGTTACCACCTTGTTGACCATGATTATCGTTTTCAGCGGATTCATCGGGCGGTACGTCTTCACTCGCATTCCACGCACAAAGGAAGGTTTAGAAATCGAAGGCACGCTTTCGCAGGAAGCGCTTAAGCAGGCGCGACGGCTATTGGCGCTTTGGCACGCTGTGCATATCCCCATTGGCATCGCGCTGTTTATTTCTGCATTCGTTCATGTAGGCGCGGCATTATATTACGCCACTTTTCTAAAATAATGAGAGCATATGAAAAATAATCGTCTGGGTTGCTGGTCTGGAACAAGCGTCTTAATTATGTTTGCAACCTTGCTTTTCATCGCAGGATATACATATCTTCATGGCGGCTTGCTATACAACCCCGGTTCATTGAATGCGCAAAATGGGCAAACACTAGGCGGCGTTACTTCTCATGCAGGGACTGGCGGAGAGTGTAAAGCCTGTCATACTGCGCCTTGGGAGCGCGCCAAAATGGCAGAGCGCTGTCTGGATTGCCACTCTGAAACTGCGAAACAAATGCAAGATTCAGCCTCGCTACACGGACAGATGTTACAGAACTCTCCTGATCTCACCTGCCGTCAATGTCATCCTGAGCATCGCGGCGCAAATGCCTCCCTCACAGAAATGGATGAAGCGACTTTCCCCCACGATGCGATGGGATATTCACTAAGCGGGCATCGCTTAACCGCGACGAATCAGCCTTTCGCCTGCCAGGATTGCCATGAGGATGATTTATCCACGTTTAATATTAAAACATGCCAAGACTGCCATGCCAATTTGGACGCTCCATTCACGCTTAAACATTCCGCCGAATACGGCGAAGCCTGCCTAGCCTGCCACGACGGCGTAGATCGCTTTGGGAAAAATTTCAGCCATGATGCAAAATTCGCGTTGACCGGCGGGCATAACGGATTAACTTGCGTTCAATGCCATAGCACAGCGCGGACGGCGGACGATTTCAAAACCGCCCCATCGGATTGCTATGCGTGCCATCGTGAAGACGATCCGCATCTTGCGGCGTATGGCACAGATTGCGCTTCATGCCATCAACCTAGCGCATGGAGCGAAGTAACGTTTGACCATAGCCGCTCCAACTTTCCGCTGACTGGAAAACACGCCAACCTAACTTGCGAGCAATGCCATATTAATTCGCAGTTTGCGGGGCTACCGACTACCTGCGTGAGTTGTCATGCCGAGCCTGCCTATCACGCCGGAGCGTTTGGCACAGATTGCGCCGCTTGCCACACCACAACCGCCTGGACGCCCGCTTCATTCAACGGACAGCATACATTCCCGTTAGATCATGGCGAAGGCGGAAACGTCTCTTGCGTCACTTGCCACCCCAATAGCTTTACCGCATATACATGTTATGGCTGTCACGAGCATTCAGAGACAAAAATTAGCGCCAAACACATAAAAGAAGGCATCTCTGATTTTCAAAATTGTATGGAATGCCATCCAAACGGCAATAAGCACGAAGGTAAATACGACGACGATTAAAAATTGATTTGATTTACAAACAAAAAAAAGACTTCGGAGGTCTCCAAGACCTCCGAAGTCTAAACCACCATCATCCGCGCCGCTTTTCTTCCAATCTCCACTGCAAAATTTGTGCCGCGATCCCACGGGTACACCTGACTCATCGAAGCGAAATACAGCCCGTCAATCGGCGTTTGAATCGCAGGCACGTTCTTTGAATGATTCACCAACGGAATCGGTTGGGCATAATTGGTTTTATGCACCCAGATTTTCTTAATCCAATCGCGTGAAAATTCGGGATTAAATTTTTGGAACGCGGGGATAAATTTTTCCAGCAACTCAGCGTCGCTCAACGAAAAATATTCGTGACCCACTTCCAAATAATCGCCCGCGTAAATAATATGGTCGCCGCCAAAATGCTCGCTCGAAACAAAATTGGTATGTTCCACCAACGCCAAAAACGGATAGCCCTCTTCCTTCGGCACGTTGAACCAATAAAAGCCGTCTTTCGATAACGAATGTTTCAAAGATAACGTCATCACCACCGCCCCCATGGATTTCAATTCCAACAATCCCTTCAAGTAATTTTCAGGAAGTTCAGGGCATAACTTCGCCGTCAAATTTGGAGACGTGGTCACTAAGACTTTATCAAAGGATTCACCGTCCACGCTCAAACTACCCGACGCTTGATCCCGCTTAATAGACTTAATGCTTACGCCTAATCTAATCTCTACTCTCTGCTCTCTGAGTTTCTCTGCAAACAAATCGGAAAAATTTTGAAAGCCGCCTTCAAATGTGCCAAGTCTCGTTGTGCGCGCGTGCATCCGCGCCCACAGCCACGCCATATTGACATCTTTATAAAACGAAGCAAATTTTCCAATCAACAACGGTTGCCACATCTGCTCATAGACTTGTTTACCCGCATATTTCAGCATCCATTCGTGAGCGGTCACTTTCTCTAAGGCTTGCCAATTATTGGTGAGACGTAAAAATAATCCGACAAACCCAAAGCGGATTTTATTCAAACCAAATCCCAGCCCGGGAAAGCGCAGCGCATTCAGAATCGAATCAAATGGATACCATTTATTTTTATAAAGCATCACCGTCAATGGGCGCGGAAACATGACTTTATCCGCCAAGCCCAACTCGCGGATCAATCCCAGCATTTCGCTATCCGATTGAAACCAGTGATGATAAAACTTTTCGACCGACCAATCCCAATGCGGTTCTTTGAATCCGCTGGCTAGACCGCCCACATAATTCGCCGATTCAAAAATGGTCACGTCATGCCCCGCTTTTTTCAAATCCCAAGCCGCCGCCATGCCCCCATAACCCGCTCCAATAATTGCTATTTTCATTCATTATCCTTATTGACAGGAGCGTCGCTCGGAGAATGTTTCTCTCGACGAAGCGCTCCCATCGAAATTTATTTCTTTTGTTTTTCAATTCGTTCCGCCAAGATTTTCAACTTGCCCCATTCTTGTTGAACGGCGTAAATCATCGCCAGCGCTTCCAGCCAGCGTAATTTGCAATTTGGATTTTGCGCTAATTTTTCAAACAATTGCGTTGATTCGGAATCAACCCGCCCCTCTTCCAAAAATTTTTTCGCGATCTCTTCAAGCGAGATTGTTTTACTAGCGCTTTTCTGGTTGTTTTTTTGGCGCGCCTCTTTGAGTCTTTCGCTGACCGTTTGAATTGCTTTTTCCAACTCTTCAAGAATAAACGGCTTGACTAAAAACTCATGCGCGCCGAGCGCTTTGGCAGTTTGCACATTGATCGGCGTATCTTCGCCTGAGATGAAAATTCCGCCGGTGCCCGGGAACATGCGGGTAA
>JADLCG010000191.1 GCA_020847355.1 Anaerolineales bacterium
AACAAAAGAAAACGACGCAACTAAAAAATAAAAAAGAGAAAGAAGAGCTAGACCCAATGCCAATTTTGACTCAGGCGTTTGAGATGGCGGTCAGTCAGGATGGCTGGGCGCCTTTGGCGGGCATGGGTAACGCTTTATATCAATTGGACCCAAGTTTTGATCCGCGCACCTACGGCTACAAACAACTCTCGCGGATGATGGGCAGTTTGAAAGAGCGCTTTGAGATGCGCACGCAGAATTTAGACGGAAGCAGTATTCTGTATGTAAAGATGAAGGAATAAGCGGGGAATGGCTGAAAAACTAACGAGGCTATAAAAGCCGAAAAACAATAACCGTCCCAAAGGTTGCAAGCCTTTGGGACGGTTATTATCTAATGTTACGCAGTACTGCAAGATTCATCTTGCGGTACGAATAAAGTGCGTAACAAGATGAGTTATTAACCCTATTCCAACCAAACTGTGCGATCTTCAAAACTTGGGCGGGTATAGGGCGCAGGCAACGCTTCCGGATAGCCAAGATATAAAAAGCCGACAATGTGTTGATCTGGCGCAAAGCCTAAAAATTCCTTGACCTTCGCATCTCGCGCCCAATCTCCCGTGCGGATGATCGCGCCCAAGCCGAAGGCTTGCGCCGAGAGCGCCATAATGTAAGCCGCCGCCGAAGCCGCTGAAATATTTTCAGTCTCGACGATTCTCGCTTCGCTGGGCTGATCCGCGCCAACGGCGATGACTACGGGGGCGCGGAGCGGCAATGCCCGAGTTTTATCCAAACCCTCGGGCGGCGTAGCCGGATTCCGTTCCAAGAAAGAGGCGGCCATCACATCGCCTAATTTTTTGCGCCCGTCTCCAGTCATCACCACAAAGCGCCACGGGCGCACCTGATGATGGTTTGGAGCTTGCGCCGCGGCGCTTAAAATCTTTTCGATCAATTCGCGCGGCACTGCGTCGGTCTTCATCTTGCTGATTGTTTGTCTGCCATGAATAGCTGAAAGTAATTCCATGATTCCTCCGCCTGTTGGACGCTTACGGGTAAAATTATCTTACTATGAAAATATTTTACTCTACAGCGCATCATCAGCATTACCCGCCCTTTGAAGTTTTCGACGGCGGCAAGCGCGTGCCGTATTATGAAAACCCAGATCGCATCGAGCGGATCTTGACCGAATTACAGAAAACAAATTGGGCGGAATTAACCGCGCCAAATGATTTTGGACTCGACCCGATTCTCGCCGTACACGATCAAGGCTATATTGACTTTCTCGCCGCTTGCTGGACCGAATGGCTGGCTTCTGATCCTGCAATTTCCGCCACGCCTGAGCAGTTTGCTTTTTTGCCGGCTACCTTTGCATTAAGAAGAAAAGCCCGCCCAACTTCATCCTTGCATGGACGCGGCGGCTACTACATCATGGATTTATCCGCCTGCATCGTTGCAGGCACATACTCAGCGGCGCTGGCTTCGGCAAATTGCGCGTTGAGTTGCGCCGACTTTATCTTCGAGAAGCAACAATCCGCATTTGCATTATGCCGTCCGCCCGGTCATCACGCCGGTAAAGATTACGCCGGCGGATACTGCTTCATCAACAACGCTTCTGTGGCGGCGAATTGGTTGGCGCAAAAAGGCAAAGTCGCCATATTGGATATTGATTATCACGCCGGCAACGGCACGCAAGATATTTTTTACGAACGCAATGACGTGTTGACCATTTCGATTCACGGCGATCCCGATTTTGAATATCCCCATTACATCGGCTTCGCGGACGAAACTGGCGCGGGCGCAGGGCTTGGCTTTCATCAAAATTTTCCACTGCCTAAAAACACCAGCGAACTTGAATATTTAGCCGCGTTAGATTCAGCGCTTGAATTAATTCGCAATTTTGCGCCGAGCCACCTCGTCCTATCTGTGGGCATGGATACATTCGCCGGCGATCCGCTGGGGACGTTTCAAGTGAGTCAGAACGGCTTTGCCAAAATCGGAGAACGAATTTCTAAACTCAACCTCCCCACTGCCGTCATTATGGAAGGCGGTTATGCAAACGAAGCGCTGGGAGTAAACCTTATCGCTTTACTGGAGAATTTCAAATGAAAAGACTGCGCCTCGCTTCATTATCCATGCTTTTGGCAATCTTGGCTTGCAATGCGCCGACTCAAGTTACGTTAACGCCCACGCCTTTGCCGCCGCCCACTGAAACCAGCGCGCCGACTTTCACGCTCACGCCAGAAGCGACTTACACTTCGACTCTTACGCTCACGCCCACTATCACTTTCACGCCCAGCATTACGCCTACGCCCACATTTTCATTTCCATCTATAACCGTCAACAAGCAGGCGCATTGCCGTTACGGACCTTCTGTGGCGTTTTTACACGCGGCAGATCTATACCCGGGCGATGTCGGCACAGTGCGCGGGCGTTTTGAATATAGCGCCTGGTTATATGTTAAGTTTGATAAATTAAATTATTTCTGTTGGGTCGCGCCATCAGTTGTAGATGTAACCGGCGACGTCAACACACTGTATTACGAAGAACTTGACTTACAATCCATTGGCTACAACCAATATGGACCTCCGCCCAATGTGCGCGCCACACGAAACGGCGGCGAAGTGACCATCTCGTGGGATCAGGTCGTGATGACCGGCGATAAAGATCGCGGTTATTTAATCATCGCGTTTGTTTGCCAAAACGGCGCATATTTGTGGTGGACATTCTCCTATCCCGATCAATACACCACGAGTTATACAGTCAAAGATGAAGCGGGATGTTCAGTTCCGTCCGAAGGCGTGCTTTACACCGTTGAAAAACACGGGTTCTCAAAACCAGCGACGATTCCCTGGCCCGCGCCTTAATATAAAAAAGCCGAACCATTTGGTTCGGCTTTTTACATTTTTAGCTAGCTCAATATTCCAGCTTTTCTCAGAGCATTTTCCAATAAATCAATCGTGGCGGGCTTGATCAACATCGCAGTCGCTCCGCCTTTCATCACGCGCGAGCGCGTCTCCGGCTGATCGTCTGAAGTGATCACAATCACCGGCACTTTCATCAAGCGCGGCTCGCGGCGAAGATACGCTAAAACTTCAGTGCCGTCCACGCCGGGCATGTTGATATCCAAACAGATGAAGCGCGGGACGACGCTTCCCAGCATAGACATCGCCGGGCTGGAGCCGTACGCCACGCGCGCTTTCAAATCTAAAACGTCTAACATTTGTTGTAAAGCATCCGCAGTTTGGCGGTTATCGTCAATGATTAAACCTTCATCCATGCAAGCAGTCCTCCAAGACCATCTTATCTAATATGCGGATATTTTACCCTGTTAATTTCAATGCAAACTTGCGACTTAACCGAGCAGTTCCACATCGTGCGCCCCAGACTCCCGTAAGCCTGCTCCGGTCATGCGGACGAAGATTGCCTTCTCTTGAAATTCCTCGATCGAATGCGCGCCGCTATAACTCATACCAGATTGCAAGCCGCCGACCAATTGAGTTAACACTTCGCGCGTCTTGCCGCGATACGGCACAGCGGCTTCTACGCCCTCAGCGACATATTCATCAATTTCTTCTTGCGTCAAGTCGTTGCCTTCTTTACGGTTACGGTCAATCGCCGCTTCACGCGAAGCCATGCCGCGCGAGGCTTTATAACGATGTCCTTTGCGCGTCATAATCATGCCCGGGCTTTCATCCGTGCCAGCCAGCATGGAGCCGATCATCACAGTCTGCGCGCCCGCCGCTATCGCCTTGGCTAAATCTCCCGGCTGACGAATGCCGCCATCCGCAACGATTGGGATGTTCGCGCCGCGAGCGGCTTCGGCGCATTCAATCACAGCAGTTAACTGCGGCACACCCGAGCCTGCCACCAGCCGCGTGATGCAAATGGAGCCTGGTCCTACGCCTACTTTCACCGCATCAACGCCTACGTCAATCAATCTTTTCACGCCATCGGCAGTGGCGACATTCCCGCCAATGATTTGGGTTTTAGGGTGGCGCTTGCGAATATTTTGAATCATCTCAACTTCAAGATGCGAATCGCCGTGCGCGATATCTACGACGATGCAATCTGCGCCCGCTTGCAAGGCGGCTTCGACGCGGCGCATTTCCTTATCGCGCACGCCAACTGCCGCGCCGACCATTAAACGCCCGCGAGAATCTTTGGTGGCTTTGGGATATTTGGTAATCTTCATAATGTCTTTCAGCGTGACCAAGCCGGCTACTTTGCCGTGCCGATCAACCAAAGGCAATTTTTCAACGCGATTTTCGTGTAATAGATTTTCGGCTTCTTTGAGCGAAATATCTGGAGAAGCAGTCACTACATTTTTCGCCATCAATTCAGTAATCATTTTTTGATCGTCGTATTCAAATAACAAATCGCGGGTGGTGACGATGCCGACCAATTTCTCTTCAGCGTCCAAGATCAAAATTCCGCCGGAGCCGGTTTCATCCACTATTTTTTTTATATCGCCCACATTATGCGCGACAGTCATCGTGATTGGATTTTCCACGATAAAGGATTCGGCTTTTTTGACGCGCTGAATTTGCCGCGCTTGCTCATCAATGGAAAGAAAACGATGAATAATGCCGATCCCGCCTTCGCGCGCCATTGCAATTGCCATCTCGCTTTCAGTGACTACGTCCATATTTGCGGAAATAATTGGGATTTGCAGGCTAATCTCTGGGGTGAGTTTCGTTTGGATCGAAAGTTTACGGCGCGAATCAATATTTGAATATTGCGGGACGAGCAAGACGTCATCGTAGGTCAGCGCCGTGTTTTGTAAAATTTTCATGGGTACTCCTATTTTTCCAAAATCAAACCGCAGGAATTATAATGCGGTAACGGATTTGGAAACGGATAAACGGACGCTAATGTCCATTGAAACAGAATCAAGTTTCGGGTTGAGAATGAGGCGCTGATTTCGCTTGGTAAGCGCTACAGATACGAAAGTCACAGAGGAGCAGGCATGACAGTAACAGCAGTAATTGGTTCGCAGTGGGGCGACGAAGGCAAAGGCAAAGCGGTTGACTATTTGGCTGAACGCGCAGATTACGTGGCGCGTTTTAACGGCGGCAATAACGCAGGGCATACAGTGATCAATGAGTATGGGACGTTCAAGATTCATCTCGTCCCTTCAGGAATTTTCGCTAAAAACGCTATAGGGTTGATTGGCGGCGGCGTGGTGATTGATCCGCAAGTGCTGATTGACGAAATCAAAATGCTCAACGCGGCAAATGTGCAGGTTGACGGGCGTTTATGGGTTTCGCCGCGCTCGCATATCATTATGCCGTATCATAAAGTTTTAGACGGCTTGTACGAAGAAGCAAAAGGCGCAGGCGCAACCGGCACAACGCGGCGCGGAATTGGTCCCGTGTTTGCGGATAAAGTCAGCTACAACGGAATCCGCTGGACGGATTTCACAAGCAAGGCTTTTGAGGAACGCTTGGCTTTACAACTGGAGGTGAAAAATAAAATCATCGTGGCGCTGGGCGGAGAAGCTTTGAGCTATGAAAAAATTCGAGATGAATATCGCGGATATTATTTGCAACTCAAGCCGTATCTTAAGGAATTATTTTCGTTGGTGCAGGACGGTTTGAAAAGCGGCAAAAACTTTTTGCTAGAACAAGCCATGGGGACTTTTTTGGATACTGACTGGGGAACGTATCCTTTTGTGACGGCATCCACCACGATTCCATCGGCGGCTTCGGCGGGGCTGGGGATTCCGCCGAGATATATCTCTAATATCGTCGGCGTGACCAAGGCTTATACTACCCGAGTAGGGAGCGGTCCCCTGCCGACAGAAATAACCGACACAAAAAGCGCAGTCTATGAACAGTTTGGCGAGGTCGCCGCAACCACCGGAAGAATTAGAAGAGTAGGCTGGCTGGATTTAGAAATTGTGCGCACAGCCGTTGAATTAAGCGGCACAACTGAGCTATGTTTGACCAAACTGGACGTATTGAGCGGGCTGGAAGAACTGCAAGTTTGTACACATTATGAATTGAGTTGTGAGCGCGTTCGGTATGCGGACGTCGATTCGTACGGTCTGGAACAAGTCCAGCCGGTATATAAAACTGTGGCAGGTTGGCGGGAAGATATTAGCCAAGCCAGAACATTTGAAGAGTTGCCGCTTAACGCGCAAAATTATGTGACGATGATTGAAGAAGCGGCAGGCGCGCCGGTGAAATGGATTGGGGTTGGTCCTGAACGAGAAGCGACGATTAGAAGGTAAAAAGGGATTAGGGATTAGGGATTAGGGATTAGGGAAAATCAGGGTCTACGCAAAGCATATTAATCTTCAAGATGACAGTCGCTTAAGCAAGTGGCTGTCATCTTTTGTGGATTGATATTTATAAATTTATAGATATAAGGTTATTAAATATGCAGTTGTATTTTATTCGGCACGGACAATCCATCAATAACGCAAATTCGGAGAACAAAATTTATACGGAACATTCCGATCCATTTCTAACCGAGATTGGAATTCAACAGGCTGAATGTTTGGCGGACTATCTCAAAGAAAATCAGCTAGTTACAAATACCGAAGACTGGAATAATCAAAATCAATTTGGGTTTGGGTTGACGCAAATCTACACGAGCTTAATGGAGCGCGCCGTACACACCGCCGCGCCGACCGTCCGCGCTTTGGGGAATGTGCCTTTTACCGCGTGGGTTGAGATTCACGAGCAAGGCGGCATGTACGTTCGTGAGCAGGAAAACCGCTTCACTGGTTTACCGGGCAAGCCGCGTTCTTTTTTTGAGGCAAATTATCCCGAATTGAAGCTACCAGACGGCTATGATGAATCAGGTTGGTGGAATCGTCCTTTTGAAAATGATGAGGAAAGGCAACCGCGCGCCGATCAGGTTCTGTCAGCGCTGATTCAACGTCACGGCGACCGACCCAACCAGCCCGAAGAAAAAATCGCGTTCGTCAGTCACGGCGGATTTTTCGTGCGATTAATTTCAGCGATGCTGAAACTTCCTTGGCGGCAAGGCGCTCACGATTTGAAATCCTGGTTTATTCTCAATAATTGTTCGATCAGCCGTTTTGATATTACGCAAACTGAAATAATTATTCAATACATTAATCGCACGGCGCATTTGCCCGCGCATTTAATCACGGGATGATAAAATCAGAAAAAAATCTTTGGAGGTAGAAATGGAAAACATTCTTGTTTGGATCATCTTTGGCGCGTTGGCAGGTTGGATTGCAAGCATTATTACCGGTAAAAATAAAAAGATGGGCGCGATCGCCAATATCGTCACCGGCATTGTCGGCGCATTTCTAGGGACTGCAATTATGAACGCGCTCGGCTATGAAGGCGCCACCGCTTTTGACTTGTGGAGTTTTCTCGTTGCCGTTTTGGGCGCGGTGGTATTGATCGTCATCGTCGGGATGATTCGTAAGTAATCTTTTTTTCGCGCAAAAATCCTCGTCTGCGGGCGGGGATTTTTTATCGGTGAGTATAATCATTGCCTATGGAAACAATTGAAACTGAACGTTTAGTAATTCGCAAATTCAGCCCAGCGGATGCGCCGTTTATCCTTGAGCTTTTGAACGAACCGTCTTTCATCAAAAATATTGGCGATAGAAACGTGCGTAACTTAGCGGACGCTGAAAAATATATTCTCGACGGTCCAACTGCCAGTTACGCTAAAAATGGCTTTGGATTATGTTTAGTGACGCTGAAAGCGACTGGCGTATCAATGGGCATGTGCGGGTTGATCAAACGCGAGGCGCTGGAAAATGTTGACGTTGGTTATGCTTTCCTGCCGCGTTTTTGGTCAAAAGGGTATGCGAACGAAGCGGTAAACGCCACGTTGAATTATGGCTGGCAAGTTGCAAAACTGAACCGTATTGTGGCAATTACCGACCCAAAGAACACAGCCTCCAACCGCGTATTAGAAAAACTCGGTTTTGCGTTCGAGAAAATGATCAAACTAAAAGCGGATGATATCGACTTGAAGTTATATGCAATTCACAAGCCGTGAGACTTGGAGCAGACAATGGACAATGACGATAAGTTAGTCGGTCAAATTTTGAATCGCAGAGACGTGTTGCGAATTTTAGGGTTAGGAAGCGCCGCGACTTTACTAACATCTTGCGCGCCAGAAGCGCTGGAAACTTTAGCGCCCACAACTGTTTCAATCACCGAAGCAGTTACCGCCGAATTAAACGCAACGGGGACGTCTATCCCCATGTGTGTGGTGCGACCTGAAATGACGGAAGGTCCATACTTTGTGGATGAAAAACTCAATCGCTCAGATATTCGTGAAGATACTTCTGACGGCGCGATTTCAGCAGGCGCGCCGCTAGAAGTAATTTTCAACGTGACGCAAGTCGGCGCGAATGGCTGTACTGCCCTGCCAAACGCGCAAGTGGATATTTGGCATTGCGATGCGTATGGCGTTTATTCTGACGTGGAAAATGCAGTTGGGAAAAATTTTCTGCGCGGCTACCAAGTGACAGACGCGAACGGCGCGGCAAAATTCGCAACGATCTACCCGGGCTGGTATCCGGGGCGCGCCGTGCATATCCACTTCAAGATTCGGTATGAGAATCAAGAATTCACATCACAACTATTCTTTGACGATGCGTTCACAGACGATGTCTATGCCCAAGAACCGTATCTGCAAAAAGGACTGCGAAATACGCTCAACGTGCAAGATGGCATTTACGGCAATGGCGGAAACCAGTTACTGCTGAACGTCATGCCCAATGCAAGCGGATACGTCGCTTCGTTTGATATTGGAATGCAGATCTAAAGTATTTTTACAGGAGTCTCCCCATGAAAGCCGT
>JADLCG010000192.1 GCA_020847355.1 Anaerolineales bacterium
ATGAAATTTTACTCGGCGTGTTATACGTTGAAAGCGCGCCGCAGACCGCTTTTTATGAAGACGACCAACGCACGCTTCAAACGCTTGCCAGCTATATCTCCTCTTCCTTGCAACGCGCCAGGTTGTTCGCTAAAACTCAGGCGCATTTAAAAGTAATCTCTACGGTTCAGGATGTTTCGCGGATTATTTCTTCCTCGCTGGATTTGGAAGAAATCTTCAAAATCTTCATCCAGATTTTGCGCGATACGTTTCATTACTCCCACGTCAGCATCTACTTGCTGGATGGCGATAACCTGCGGCTCGGCGTGCAAAGCGGCTATGCAGAAATGTATGAGAATGTGCACGTCTCGCAGGGCATTGTCGGCAAAACCGTGCGGACGCGCAAAACGCAATTTGTGCGCGATGTGCAACGCGACCCGCATTACCTCACCGCCGCGCCGGATGTCCGCAGTGAAATTTGCGTTCCGTTATTGAAAGACGATCTCGTCCTCGGCGCAATCAATGTGGAAGCGGAACACAGTTCGCCGCTAACGCAAGCGGACGTGGAACTGCTCAACACTTTGGCAAGTTCGATTGCCTTGGCGATAGATAATGCCCGCCTCCATGCGCAGGCGAAGAGCGCCGCCATGACCGATACCGTGACCACGCTGTATAATCGCCGCGCCCTAGAAGACGCGCTTCAAACGGAAGTTGAACTTTCTGCAAAAAATAATAAGCCGCTTTCTTTATTGATGTTTGATATTGACGCATTCAAAGAATATAACGACACCTGGGGCCACCCCGCCGCCGATTTGCGCTTAAAGGCAATTGCTGATTTAATTCGCGCCAATTTACGAAAAGGCGATCTTGCCGCGCGTTACGGCGGAGATGAGTTTGCTATCATCCTGCCGGATACCGATGCGGGCGGCGTAATCAAATTTGCGCAACGCCTTTTAGATTCAGCGCGCCGTAGCGCTCCCGCACAAACCGAGAAGACGCCTTTTGTCTCCGGTTATACGCTCAGCATTGGTATCGCAACCTACCCTCAGGATGGCGATACGCCATCCGCGCTCTTGCTTGCCGCCGATCAAGCCGAACTCACCGCCAAACGTAACGGCAAAAATCAAATCCACCGCGCAAGCGATTTACACAAACCATGAACCGTCTTTCTCTTTTCCCTAACGCGACTAAAATCCAAAACAACCAATTGACCATAGCTGGGCAAGCGCTTAATCAACTTGCCGAGCAGTATGGCGCTCCGCTCTATATTTATGACCGCGCCACGCTGGACGCTTCAGCGCAAGAATATCAGGGCGCGCTCGCCGCTTTCTACCCCGGGCCTGCTTCTGTTACCTATGCAGGCAAAGCCTTCCTCTGCAAAGCCCTCGCCGCATGGACTCAACTCCACAACTTGACGGTAGATTGCACCGGCGAAGGCGAAATCGGAATCGCAGTCGCCGGCGGAGCGCCGCGTGAAAAGATTCTTGTGCATGGGGTGAATAAATCAATGGCAGATTTGAAGTCTGCGTTCCAACATGCGGGGACAATCGTTGTTGATAACCTAACCGAATTAATACGTATCCAATTACTACTTACCAATTATCAAGCCTCCGCTCCCAACATCTGGCTCCGCCTCCTGCCCGGCGTCGCCGTCACAACGCATCACGCCCACACGCAAACCGGTCAACATGACAGCAAATTCGGTATGACGCGCGATGAGATTCTCGAAGCGGCAAAATTCTGCAAAGAAAACAAATTACCTTTGAATGGAATCCACTTTCATCAGGGTTCAAACTTCCGCGACCCCGAACCGTTGATTCCCGCGATTGACATGGCGCTGGATCTTGCCAAAGAGATCGGCTTCAACGGCGAGTGGCATTTTTGCCCCGGCGGCGGCTGGGGCGTGGCATATCACGAAGATGAATTGCCAAACCCACCCGTAGAAAGTTACGTGCGCGGAATCGCCGAAGCGGTGATCGAGGGATGCAAATCGCGCGGACTCGATCTCCCCGTTTTGCATCTCGAACCGGGGCGTAGTCTCGTGGCGCGGGCGGGCGTGGCGCTCTATCGCGTCGGCGCGATCAAACACCGCGGCGACAAAACATGGATCCTCATCGACGGCGGCATGGCGGATAATCCGCGCTTTGCGTTGTACGGCGCGAGGTATTCTTGCTTGCCCGTTGAAGGACTGGATCGGGAAATCAGCGCGAAGGTTTCGATCGCGGGTCCGTATTGTGAATCGGGAGACATTCTCATCGAAGATTTGCCGATGCCTGAATTGAAAGAAGGCGAGTTGATCGCCATCCCTGTTTCGGGCGCGTATCATTTGAGTATGTCGTCCAATTACAACGGCGCGCGGCGACCAGAGGTGTTGATGGTGGAAGAGGGAAAGGTGGATGTGATGTTGAGGAGGGAGACGGTGGATGATTTGCTCAGGCGCGACATATAAACATGTAAATAATCAAAGCCGCGACTTAATCTAAGTCGCGGCTTTGATATTTTTGTTACTTAGGCTGTGCGGCTATTTTCCTTCAAGCCACATATAGCGCTCCAGCGGAATGGAGACCGGCGTGAAGACAAAGCCTTTCACATAAGGCTGAACCAATTGAAACGAGAGCGAATGCGTAGTGAATATGGCTGGCGCGTCATTGACGATGATTTGTTCGGCTTGCTGATATAGCCCAATACGCTTGGTCGTATCGCGTTCGGTGCGAGCTTGTTCCAGTAGCGCGTCTAACTCAGGGTTGGAGTAGCCGCCCTGATTTTGAGAAGAGCCGCTATGGTAAAGCACGTCCGCAAAATTTTCGGGGTCGGGATAATCCGCGCACCAGCCGCCGTCAAATATCTGACCGTGATTGCCCGAATAAATCTGTTGATAATAAAAGTTGTAATCGAGATTTTCAATCTTGATCTTCACGCCGAGGTTTTGTTGCCACATCTCCGCCAACGCGGCAACATTGGCGCTGACCGAACTGCCGATGCCGGAATTGGTATAAACGATCTCGGGCAAACCTTCCGCTCCGCCGTATTTGGATTGCTTCAATAATTCGCGCGCTTGTTCAGGATCGTATGGTAAACCTTTGAGATCGTAATTGAAGCCGGGCAGACCGGGCGGGAAGGGACCGATCGCCGGCAAAGCCAACCCGCGCATCACCACGTCAATATATTGCTGACGGTTAAACGCCATACTAAATGCCTTGCGGACATTTACATCGTCAAATGGCGGGCGGCTAGCGTCAAAAACTACGTACCCCGTGCAAAGATTTACGCCCGTCACTAAATTGGCGTGCATGGGTTCGGCCGGGTCGAGCATCCGATCTACGGAATACAAGCCCACGCTAGCCACGTCAATATCGCCAGTCTCAAAGAGGCGCACGTCATCGCCCGCATAAAGTTTGGTGACGATATAAGGGATGGACGGCGCGCCGAGATAAAAATCCGGATTGGCTTGATACAGAATGTATTGATTCGATTTCCATTCGGTTAATTTATAGGGTCCCGTGCCGTTGGGTTGATGCACCCAATTTTCGCCCAGCGCTACATTTTTTTGATCTACGACGAAAGCGGTGGGAAACGTCAACTTCATGATGAAGTACGGTTTCGGCGCATCAATCGTGACTTGGAAAGTCTTTGCGTCGAGCGCTTTTAGCCCGCTGATAGATTGCGCCTGCCCGGCGTACATCTCGCGCACGCCAACGATATCTCCCAAATAAGTCAGCGCCGTATCGGACTGTAATTCTGGGCTGGCGGCGCGCTCCCACGAAAAAATAAAATCCTGCGCGGTGACGTCGCGCCCATCGTGAAATTTAGCGTTTTGCCGAATATGAAAGGTGTAAACCGTGCCATCGGCGCTCACTTCCCAAGTTTCGGCAATATCCGGCGTGATGTTGAGGCGCGGGTCAAGCGAGACCAATCCGCTAAAGACGAGTTTATCGCCGGAACTGTAAGTGGTGGCGGGATCGTAATCGCGTAAGTTGGAGGATTCTCCGCCGCTGTAAACTAAGGCTTGGTCGAGCGGCACGTCAATTTGAAATGCGCGCACGGCTTGCGGATTGGCGCTTAGAAATACAGAGCCAATCAAAATTAGCGCGGCGGCGCTGATAAAAAAGCGTTTAAGTTTATTCATGGGTTCCGCCTTTGGCGGCGTTCTTGCGCGTGATCAAGATCAGCGCGGCCGCTCCAAGAATGAGTAGAAAGACCAGACAGCAACAGATCAGCGCCAATGTTAGCCATAATGTCGAATCGGTTTGTGTTTGCGATATTGGGTTGTCGTTATTCCCAAATGAAGAAGTAGGGATAGCGTTGGGCGTGGGCGTGATGGCTAAAGGCGCTCCAGAGATAGGGACGTAAGTTGGCACTTGCGTTGGCGTAGGCATGGCAGTCGCTTGCGCGAGTAAGAGCGCCGGCGCGCCCACTGATTCGCGCCAAGCTGAATCTAAGCCGTCTGTATTCAGACCGTAGGCTTCGAGTAACGCATCGTCCACAGATTTTGCGTCGCTGAGCGCTTGGAGAAATGCGCTCATTTTTTCTTGTCCGTAAGTTTCAACCATGAACTTAACCACGCTGTAAGATTGGGCGTAGGATAAATTGGCTTTATCGGGCAATTCGGAGAAGCCGCCGTTTAGCGAACGCAAGGTGATTAAGCCGTTTGAATGGATGGCTTGATTGAGCATGGCTTGCATACTTGAATCTAACGAGCCTTCGCTGTACATCGCTAAACCTTCTTCCAGCCAGCCCGGGCGCGTGCCGATGCACGAGAATGAATTTCTGCCGACAAGGATGTGCGTCAGCTCATGGATGACTGTGTTTTTATCCCAAGTTGAATCAGAACCGGAGAGTCCCATGATGATGATGTTGAAATCCGAATACGCTTGTCCGCCCGTCCAGGCAGGTTCATAGAGAACTGCATCTTGCATATCTTGATAGTTTGGATAAACATATAAGTTGATTACGCCGCTCGGCAACATGCCGGCTTGTTCTTTGTTGCGGCGCAAACCTTCTACGGCGGCTTCAAGCATGGTCTTGGCGAACTCTGCGCTTTTGCCGTAATAATGAATGCGGATATCTGGGTTGGAAACTTCCTTCCAGTCGTGCGTGGAATCGAGCCAGATGACTGTGTTTTTCTCGCCGACTAACTCTTTGCCGGAAGCGTCGGTGTAATGCCAGCGCCACCAGATCGTTGCCCCGGGCGGGAGCGATCCGCTCTGACGCATGTCCCAAGTCCATGCGACGTTTACAGATTTGCCGGGCGTAAAATCTGGAAAGGCTTTGGCGGTGACTTCGCCGCAGGTCAATTGATCGTTTCCGTATTCAAGCGTTACGGAGGTGATTTCCGCATCCGAACTGAGCGTGGCGGAGAATGTCGTCGTGTTGGGAAAGTCAAAGGACGCTGAATCAGATTTGATGTCGGCGCGCGGCGCGGCTTCGACTTGTGTGGCGATTGGCAAAATTCCAATTAATAAGAGCGTAACGAAGAGCCATCTAGATCTCATAAAATCTCCTTGATTGTTTTTAATATACCATGCTGGATAAATTAAAAAAATATCTGCGTAATTTCGCTGAAGAAATTGACGCAGGTATTTTGGGCGTTTCGCTTGGAAACGGTGTGCCGAGGGGGAGATTTGAACTCCCGACCAAGGGCTTATGAGTCCCCTGCTCTGCCACTGAGCTACCTCGGCGTGGTCAAAGCGGGGCAAATATTACTATGGCTAAGGGGAATTGTCAACGAATAGGATAAAAAGCGCATGTCAAAAATAGACTTAGGTAAAATGATGCAAAATAGAACAGGGGATTCTTTGAATCGGTTAGCGCAAGACGTTTACTTGCCGACCCTTGCGGCGGCATTTTTACTTGACCGCAAAGCCCAAAATATGACCGAACAAACGCAACGATTTTACCGCGTGAAATTAGAATATTTTATCAACTGGCTGGATACGCAAGCTGTAAAATCAGTAGCCGAATTAACTCCCGAATTGCTACGGGAGTTTTTTATTGCCATGAGCGAACGCGGACATAATGCGGGCGGCGTTCATGCGGTTTATAGAACCGTCAAAGCATTTTTGCGCTGGTATGCGTTGGAGTTTGAACCGTTGGAATGGCGCGACCCGCTGAAAAAGGTCAAGCCGCCAAAGGTGGACATTGAACCGCTTGAACCTGTGGCGATTGAAACCGTCCGCGCCATGCTAGACACATGCAAGCGCGGAAAATTCACGGATGAACGCGACCGCGCTATTTTGCTTTTCCTGCTTGATACGGGCGTTCGGGCTGGGGAACTTATCGCCCTGGATAGGCAGGATGCGGATATTTTCACGGGCGATATTCTGATTCGTAAAAGCAAAAGCAGGAAGCCGCGTACTGTGTTTTTAGGTCGGCAGGCGCGGCGGGCATTGCGGGCTTACCTGAAAATCCGCGATGACATGGCAAGGGCTTTGTTTGTAAACAGTTACGGCGAACGGCTGAAAATGGCGGGCTTGCGTCAAGTCATGGTAAGACGCGCAAACAAGGCAGGCGTACCAATTCCCCCCTTGCATTCTTTCCGCCGTGCTTTCGCCCTGGCTATGAATCGCGCGGGCGTGGACTTGTTAACCATTGCGCGTTTATTAGGTCATGCCGACTTAAGCATACTGGAAAGGTATATCAAGCAAACAGGCGATGACTTACGCGAAGCCCATGAGCGCGGCTCGCCCGTTGACGGCTTGCCATAATTCGCTCATGTGTTCTGTCTGCGGTAAAATAAAAAAACGCCCTGCGACGCGAGAACGTCCAGAGCGATGACCGAACCGACTGACCCGATTCGATGTGATTATTTTAGCACATCCAAAGCGGGAAAATAAAAGGATGTGAAAAGATGAAGGTTAGAAAATTTGACAACCGCGCCGACTATGTATTTTCTGCCGATTATGACGTTCTGCTTTCGAGTAGCCTTTTAGCGTTATCGCATGGCGGA
>JADLCG010000193.1 GCA_020847355.1 Anaerolineales bacterium
ACGGCCGGCAAGGCGATTTGATCATGGTTTCGCGCGTGCCGTGGATTTCATATAACTGGGGTCCTTATGGCGTGGGCGCAAATGTTTTATGGGCGCCGGGCGATCCCACGCAAGGTTGGGCATATTCCGAAGATGCGATTCGGGAAAGCGTCAAATTTGCCGAATCCAAAGGACGAAAGATTGCTGGATTAATTATTACCAATCCAGATAACCCCACCGGTTCGACAATTTCAGTGGAGAAACAAGTTTCGCTCGCCAAAACTGCCTTAGAGTCTGGCGTGGCTTTTGTCCTCTTTGATTGGATGTATCACTACGTCACCGACGAAGCGCCGATGGATTTGAATTCTTTCTTGAAATTCTTTACGCCCGAAGAACGTAAGCGCTTGATGTTTTTAGACGGCATTACTAAATCTTTGGGCGGTTCAAATGTCCGCAATTGCCACTTGATCGCGGATGAAAGCGTGATCAAATTTATTACGGCGCGTGCCTCGCATGGCGTCATCCCGCCGTTCTTTTCTTTAGCGGTGGCGATGGCGGCGTATGAAATGGGCTTTGCCGAAGCCGCAAAAACAATCATCGAGCCGACCAATCTCAGCCGCGCTAAATTGAAAGCTTTACTGCTTCAAAATGAATTTGAACATATCATCGGCAAAGGCTATTATGCTTTTGTCAACGTTGGCGAATATCTCAAAGCTAAAAACTGGGATAACAGCGAACCGCTCGGCGCATACCTTGCGGAAAATTACGGCGTGGCGGTTGTGCCGGGCGCTTTCTTCTCGCCTTTTGGCAACGCTTGGATCCGTTTCTCATACGCGACGCCGGTTGAAAAAGTTGAAGGCGCGTTTGCAAGATTGCTCAGCGGCTTAAATTCATTAAAGAAATAAGACTTGGTGAAAAAAACTATGATTCCAAAATTTGCCGATAAATACCATCTCGCGCTCGAACAATCCATGAAAGAAAAGCCGCAAGGCGGGCTGAATGGCTTTGAACAAGAATGGAACTTGCTCGATCAAGAACTGCGCCCTCTGCTCACAGTGGGCGCGGGACCTAACCCGCAATCGTTTGTGGATTATCTCCGCGCTGAATGTATCCCGCCTTGGCAGGCAAAATTTAGCCAATTGGAAGTTTTTCATTGGATGGTGGAATGGGCGACGCGCCCGTACTATCATCCGCGCGGCACAATCTATGAAGCGCGTTTGATGGAAGCTTCGCTGATCAATGCGCTCTATCGCGCCGGAGTC
This sequence comes from Anaerolineales bacterium, assembly GCA_020847355.1. GTDB lineage: Bacteria > Chloroflexota > Anaerolineae > Anaerolineales > Villigracilaceae > Villigracilis. Next base: position 1,242 of record JADLCG010000193.1, read on the forward strand.
AACTTTGGCGAACGCTTGCATTACTGGCACGGAAACCTTTTATTCCTGACCAACATTGGGCATGATTCTCTGCCCGGGAACTGGAGCATTGCCAAGCGCCGTTACCTTGAAAAATGCGTTGACCTTTATGGAAGTTCGTTAGCGACGGCGGGCATTCACAGCAACCTATCTTTGCCCGATCCGCTCTTCGCTTGGGATTTTATGCACCTCACTGCCAACGAACGCGGCGATAAACACTTGGACGATTTCAAATCCGAATTTTATATTACCGCCACGCGCTTACTGCGCGCCTTCGCCGCTCTGTTTATCGCCACCGCCGCCTCCACGCCAATGCAGGCTCAGGTTATGGGCGGGCGCGCAGTCGTCGTTCTGACCGAATACGATTCGATTCGCAATCTTACCTTCCCAAACCCAAGCGAGATTGATCTACCGGATTTATACCGCTCTTATGCCGATTATTTGCAAATTTCTTACGACCTAGTGCGGCGCGGCGTGCGTTTCGGGAATAACAACTGGACTCCTGTGCGCGCGCGTTCGTTTGCCGAACCGGTTGAACGCCTGATCTCTACCACCAGCGATGAATTGACGCATCTTTACGCGCATGGTTTATTTGCGATGGGGCAGGCAACGCCGCCGGAAGAAATGGCTTTGCAAATTGAAAAGCAAAACTTGATGGCGCGAATTAACCTGCCGATGGGGCGTGTGGAAGTGCGCGTGGATGACGGCGGTCACAGTTTGGATATTGACGTAGCTAACCTGACCTTGAAGAATCTCTTGCTCTTGAGCATTTACTCCGACCCGCAATTTGCCCGCTCGTTCCGCTACGACCGCGAAGATATCATCCGCGCCAGACAGAACGAAAACCTAGCCGCAAAATATAGTCTGCGCGCCGAAATTGAAAATCCGTTCACCGCCAAACCAGTTGCCATGCGCGATTTCCTGAAGTGGACGTTGAACGAAGTTAAGCCATTAGCCCAAGCCTTGAATTTGTGGGAAGATTTGACTCCCTTGGTTGAAATGTCTGAAGGCGGCAAAAATACGGCGGAAAAATTCCGCGCGCGTTTGCAAAGCCAATTAGAGGAAGGCAATCAGATTCCTTTGGATGTGTTGAAAGAACTGCACTTTGAACGCGAAGTGCAAGTGAAAAGCGATGTTGAAAGAATCGCTTCTGAATATGGCGGACTGCGCGAAGAATCTGCCAAAATTGCCGAATATCTTCAGCGCGGACGAGACGGCGCTCGTCAAGTCCAGAGCGCGCCGATGCAATTTCGCCCGCAGGTTCATGCCGTAGTTGAAGTCTCATACCCCAACAAAACTGCGGAAATTTTAGATTTAGCTCAACAATTAATTAGCATTCCCGGAGTTACGGCTTGTCCCAATGAAAGGCTTGACGAAGTTCATCGCACCGCCTCATTGGTGGACGATTATTTACGCAACGCAGAATTGGAAGTGAGATTTTTTGACGGTAAATATCCCGCAATTTATGCGGCTTTCCCCGGCGCTTCAAAAACCGATCCAATTTTGCTGACCGGTCACTTTGACGTGGTGGAGCCGGAGCCTGACGATTCACAATTCATCCCGCGCATAGAAGGCGATTATCTCTGGGGACGCGGCGCGGCGGATATGAAAACTGTCGTGGCGACCTATTTGGTTTGGATGAAAGATATGTTGAAAGCGGGCGCGCCTTATCCGAATATCGCCTTGCTTTTGGTGGGCAACGAGGAAAATGGCGAAGCGGAGCAGTGGGGCACGCCGCACGTTTTGAAAGAATTGAATCTAGAGCCGTCTTTATTCATCGCCGGCGAACGAACGGGTGAAAAAGGGAATGAACTCTTTGGCGAAGTTTGCGTTGAAAATCGCGGCGTGATGCGCTTTGACGTGATCGCGCGCGGAGCGAAAGGCCACTCAGGCGTGGCTGGCACGGGCGATTTGAGCGAGAGATTAATTTCCGCTAGAAGCGCGCTGAATGAAATTTTTGCAAAACATTTAACGTTGAAAGCGCCTGACGGCTGGCAATCCCAAGCTAAATTTCCGTTTATCAACGTTGGTCAGGTAGGCGTGTATAACGTCACGGCTGGAGAAGGAATTTTAGGCGTTGAGATTCGCGCCATTCCGCAAGATGATACTTTCAAGCTCAAAGATGAAGTTGAAGAATATTGTTCCGCGAATGGGCTTGAAGCGAAGTTTTCTGTGATGGAGAACGGCGTGGCGTGCGATCAAAATAATCCGGCGTTGAAGGCGCTGCTCGAAGCGGTGAAACAGGCATCGGGTGGGGAAGCGGCGAAAATCGGCAAGAAACTTCCCGGCACCAGCGCAAGATTCGCGCCCAAAGGTCAAGCCGTTGTTTGGGGGCAAGCGGGTATTGGTCCACATGCAAAGGATGAGCGGCACTATATCCCCAGCATTGAGCCGTATTATAAAGCCCTGAACGAACTGGCGAAGTTGTGGAAATAGCGTATAGGTCGCGTATTAAGCGCGACCTATTTTTTTTCTAGGAATTCAAACGGCGGACGTTGATTTAACTTTATTAAACTTGCGCCCATTTCGCCGACATGAATTGAGGCAAGCGAGCCGGTATCGCAAGCCAATCTTTGAAAGTGATCAAGCGGCAAACCAAGAAAATGCGAAACGGCAAGTTTGATCGGGTCTGCGTGAAAGACAATCGCGATAATATCTTTGGGCTTGTTGTGCGTTTTTATGATCTCTTCCATGACGCTTGCGATTCGCGCTTGCAGTTCCAAAAAAGATTCGCCCTCTGGAAAGCAGAAACGCGAAGGCGCATTCTGCACGACTTTCCAGGCTTTGGTTAGGCGTAGCGCCGCCAGAGATTTTCCCTGCCATTTGCCGATGTTTGTATCCAGTAAATTTGCATTTTGAATAATTTTTAATTTGCGCGAAGCGGCGATGGGCATTGCGGTCTCTAGCGCTCTTTCCAGCGGACTTGAGTAAATCGCTTTGATGGGAACGTCTTTCAACGCTTCGCCCAACGCTTCAGCCTGCTTCTTCCCCTTTTCATTTAGGTGAACGCCCGTAATTCTCCCTGCCATCTTTCCAGTTTTGACGTAATCATTTTCGCCGTGACGAATGAGCAATAAAGTAGGCATGGTCTTTGTAGAATTCCTCTCGCTTTAATGAACGTTTATAAAAATCGGATCGAATGCCGGAGCGACAAATTCAGAGCCGAAGACGGATAAGTGATTGTTATCTGTACTGAACAGCTTCTTTAGCGCATATTCGAAAAAATTATTGATAGCCTAATCTCATAATTTCTAGATAGGGGACGCTTTCCTGATAATAGGCGCAGAATGAATTCCAGATCAGTTCGTGAGGAAAGGCATTAGGGTGTTGCTTCTTTACTTGCTTGAACGCCTCAAACAAACTTAGATTCTCTTCCTCCTTCAAGCTCGCCGCGCAAAAAGCGCTGGAGCGGCTAATCCCTGCGCCACAGGCGACTAAGATGCGGCTTCCGCTTCGCTTGTGTTTTCGAATGAAATTGAGACCTTCAAGAATATGCGCGTTTGAAACTGGCGTCACGTCTTTTACGGGTAGATATAGCGAAACGATATTCGGTTGCTCTACTTTCTCGGCGAAAAGTAACATTGCATTGATTGAATTTGTGACAAGATAGTCGTAATTAATAGTATCCTTGTAGCTTCCAATAAAAAGCCAGGGGCGGATTTCGTCCATACTATCTGATCTTCCGCTTCATTTCTATAATTTGCTCTTCGCTCAAGTTGGGGATATTGGTTACTTCCGTAATGCCCAGCGCTTTGCGTTGCGCTTCGCGCCACATTTCAAGCCGTGCATTCACTTGGGTTTCGTAGCCTTCCTGCGAGGGATTGTAAAAATAGGTTCCCAATAATCTTTTAGGTAAATATTGTTGCGGCGTGAAGTGACCTGCAAACTCGTGGGGATATTTATAATCTTTGCCATGCCCGAGCGTCTGCGCGTCTCGGTTGCTATCCGCTAAATGGCGCGGCACGGAAACCTGACCTTCTTCCTCAATTTTTTGCATGGCTGTGAAGTATGCGCCAGCCGTGTTTGATTTTGGCGCGGTGGCTAGATATAAAGTCGCTTCGACGATTGGATAAATACCTTCAGGAAGCCCAATAAATTCAAACGCCTGCATGGCGGAGGAAGCCACCACCAAACCCATTGGGTCTGCCAGACCAATATCTTCGCTTGCGAGGATAATCAATCGGCGGATGATGAATTTCGGATCTTCGCCAGCATAGATCATTTTTGCCAGCCAATATAATGCCGCGTCCGGGTCGGAGCCGCGCACGGATTTGATGAAGGCTGAAATTGTGTCGTAATGCGCGTCGCCGTCTTTGTCATATAAAACTGCGCGGCGTTGAATTGATTCTTGGGCGACGTCTAAGGTGATCTGAGTAACGCCGTCGTCGTTTGGCTGAGTGGATTCAACGGCAAGTTCCAAGGCGTTGAGCGCATTTCTTGCGTCGCCGGATGAAATCTCAATGAAATGCAACCGTGCATCGAGGTCCAGACTGACGCGCTTGTTGCCGTAGCCGCGCTCTTTGTCCGCGAGGGCGCGGTCAAGCAGGAGACCAGTCTCGGCGTGATTCAAATTTCTCAATTGAAAAACGCGCGAGCGCGAAATCAAGGCTTTGATCACTTCAAAATATGGGTTCTCGGTGGTTGCGCCAATTAAAGTAAACGTGCCATTCTCAACATGCGGAAGTAGCGCGTCTTGTTGGGCTTTGTTCCAGCGATGCACTTCATCTACGAATAAGATCGTTCTGGCGTTATGCAACCTTCTGCGTTCGAGCGCTTCGTCAATCACGATGCGTAGATCCGCCTTGCCTGCCAAAATAGCGGAGATGGTTACGAAATGACTCTGGGTGCGATTGGCGATGACTTGCGCCAATGTGGTTTTGCCAGTGCCGGGCGGACCCCATAAAATAATGGATGAAAATAAACGATCCGCTTCGATGGCGCGCCTGAGCAATTTGCCCGCGCCGATGATATGCTCCTGCCCGATATATTCCTCCAATGTGCGCGGACGCATTCGCGCCGCGAGCGGCGCTTCATTCTTCATTCTTTCTTGCAGGGCGTGGTCGAAGAGATCGGGCATTGGTTTGCGAGGTTATCCGGTAAACGAATTGATCGCTGTCCTTAGGTCGTCGTAGGTTTCAATGAACATATCGAAACCGGCGGTTTCAAAGGCAAAGCGAGTTTGTTCTGAAAGATTGAGCAATTTCAAGTTTGGCGATTTGTAAGTCCCGTCGTTGACGGCGTGCAAAACTTCGTCTTCGTTTAATTTTGAATACTTGGCGCGCAGTTGATTGAATAAAGCGCTCAAGACGCGCAGTCCGGCGCTGCTCATGTATGGGACTTTAGAAAGGTCTACTAAAATATATTGCGCGCCGTCGGCGATTAACTCTTCGGCTTTTTTCTGAAATTGTTGAAATGAGTTTGTGTCAATGTTGCCGACCACGCTCATTACGGTGACTGGCACTTTTCCAGCTTCTGCGACGATTTGAATATCCATAGGTTCCTCCAATGTTGGTTAGAAAGAATGCAACGCTTTATCTAAATCTTCAAAGGTTTCGATGTAAACGTCAAAGCCGCTTAACTCAAAAACGTCTTTGATTTGCGGAGCTAAATTTACAACCTTGAGATATGGCGCTTTGTAAGCCCCTGCGCTCATACCCTGACGCAGTTGTTCGTCGTTTACGTCTTTATGCAAAGCGCGAAGTTTGTTGAAGATGTTGTGTAAAGCTCTCAGCCCGGCGCTGCTCACAAACGAGCATTGCGCTAAATCTACCAAGATATAGCGCGCGCCGCTTTCGATGAGTTGATTCGCTTGCGTTTCAAAAGCCTGATGCGTAGCGGAATCAACCGCGCCTTCAACGCACAGGACGGTAACAGGTACGCGCCTATTTTCTTGTTTAACTGTAATGTTCATTTTTATCCGCTATTTCGGTTATTGATTTTCTTTCGACGCTTGCTTGACGTTGACCAACTTGCGTAAGACGTCAAACCAAAATGGCGCGCCTTGCGCGGCGGCAAATGCGCTCAGGAAATAGCCAACTAATTTGACGAGAATGCCCCAGAAATTATTCAAATTGGGCAAGCCGGTTACGGCGCGGCATTCTCCAGCGGAACGAAAGACAAGTTGATAATCAATCACGCTGATTCCGCCGCAGAGATTGGTCTCCAGCTTTTTGGTCGTCCAGCCTACTGGGAAGTTGATCGCCTCTAACGCGCTCGAAGCTGGTTCGCCGCTTTGCGCTTGCGCCTCCGCCTGAGCGACGATGATCGCCCGCGTGGAAGGCTCCAGCCAAAGTTTTTGCGCCACTTGAATTGAATCCACGTTCATTACTATGGCAATGCCCAGCCCGATCCAAAAGGCGATCCATTGGGCGCGCAATTTGTACCACTGACTCGCTTGCGACATTACGTCGTTGAACCAAGCCTCGGTATTTTTGCGATATTCCGCCACTTTGTTTTCAAATTGCTCAAGTTTCGCGTCTGCGGCTTGCATGTCTTTTTCCATATTTGGGTAAAGATAATGCGTTACGCTGGCTAAGGCTAAGTTTTTTTGCCAAAGCGCTTTCATGTTGTCTTTCATCTGCGTCATGGACAGCATATCTACCGGAACGTCTTTTTCGCCTTTTCCGGCGTTCATAATCACTTCAAAGGCGGCGGTGGCGAAAGTAGGGTTGGGAATATAGTCCGGGCGTTTTACTTTGCCTTTTTTATCTTTGATCAATCCGCCGTTTTTATCTTTGAGCGAAAGCTCCAAGATCAACGGATGATTATAGAAACGCTCGACCATATCTTTATCTTTGAACATATTGTGAATGGCTTGCTCTAAATATTCGGCGCGCCAATTGAACCATGCGCCAATGCGATTTTGAATTTCCATCGTGGCGACGCTGATGACCAGCCAAACAAAGACCAACCCAATTGCCACTTCAAGTATGGCGTCTAATTGCATAACTTCCTCCTTGTGACCAAGCGGAATAAAGAACCTGATTGATTTTAACCTGAAATTTTACGCATTTGGCGTTTCGGAATGCGGAGTGAGGCGCGCTTGATTGACCAGATAAATCCCCGCCAGAGCAAGCGCTCCGCCGATCCATTGTTCGCGGGTGGGCATTTCGCCGAGGAGCGGAATTGCCAACAAGGCAGTGATCACAGGTTGACCGATCAAAGTGGGGGAGACCACCGAAGCGGGTAAATGACCCAGCGCGTAGGCAATGGTCAAGTAACCGATGGATTGTGAAACCAGCGCGCTGGCGATAAAGACCAACCAAGTTTGCGCCGAGTATCCGCTGAATGAATTGCCGAGAAATAGGTTGATGAAAAAAATGAAGATTGTTGCCGTTGCGCCTACTATCCACGTGTAGCGGAGCGGATCCATATATTTTCTGCCGCGTTGCGTGGTGAGTTGATACAAGGCATAGAAAATTGCGGCGACGCTGGCTAGTAAATCTCCGGCGTTGATTGAGAAATCTTTAGCGAAGTTAACGCCGACTACAAAAGCCGCGCCGAGCAAGGTTAGGACTAGCCCAACCCAGAAGGAAATTTTGAGTTTCTCGCGGAAGATAAAAAAAGCGGCTAACGCCACCCAGAGCGGGGAAGTGTTGCCAAGCAAGGTCACTTTGGCGGCGGTGGTGTGTTGAGCCGCCGTATTCCAAATGGAAAAATCAAAAGCGGTGAACGCGCCCGCTACAATTGGAAACCAAAGCGAGCGTTTTTCAAGTTTGCCGAATTTTTTCCGCTGTTGAATGAGGAAAGGCGCAAAGAAAATGGTGGCGAACAAAACGCGATAAAACGCGGTGATCGGTCCGGGCGCTTCTGCCCAACGCACAAACATAGCCGAAAGGCTTAAGGCGCTAATCCCAACCGCCAAAGCCAGATAGGGGATGAATTTATTCGATTGCATTTGGAAATTGTATCAGACGCGGGCGCTGGCGATTCTTTCAAGGGTTGGCAAAAGCTCGGTTAGTTTGCGAATGCTAAAGTCCGGTTTGGCGCGGCGCATTTCCTCATCCTTAAATTTTGCGCGGCGCGTAATCCAAA
>JADLCG010000194.1 GCA_020847355.1 Anaerolineales bacterium
CTATTCTCCGGGATGGCTGGCGTGCGGCGCATAATCGTTTCCAAATCCGCAGAGCGTTCTTTCTTGAGCGCCATATAAATACGCGGCATGATGGGAAAGTGAAATCCCATGTGAAATTCATCGCCGTCTCCAAAGTATGGGCGCACGTCTTCGGGCCATTGATTCGCCTCGCACAGCAAAATGCGCTCCGTCCCGTATTCATTCAGCACAGCCCGCAATTGTTTGAGGAAGGTATGCGTCTCTGGTAAATTTTCGCAATTCGTGCCTTCGCGCTCAAAAAGATACGGCACCGCATCGGCGCGGAATCCGTCAATGCCTAAGTCGAGCCAAAAGCGCGCCACATGGAGCATTTCGGCTTGCACCTGTGGGTTATCAAAGTTTAAGTCCGGCTGGCTGGAATAAAAGCGATGCCAGTAATATTGTCCGGCGGTTTCGTCCCAAGCCCAGTTGGAGTTTTCCGTATCAATGAAAATAATGCGCGCTTCGGCATACTTTTGATTCGTATCGCTCCAGACGTAATAATCGCGATAGGGCGAGTTACGGTCGGCGCGGGCAGATTGGAACCAGGGATGTTGATCGGAGGTGTGATTCAGCACGAGGTCCAGAATGAGGCGGATGCCGCGTTCGTGCGCGGCGCGAATCAGCGTTTTCAAATCTTCAAGGTTTCCATACGCCGAATCCACATTGTAATAATCTGCAATATCGTAGCCGTCGTCGTTTAGCGGCGAGGGATAGATCGGCATGATCCAAATACAATCCACGCCGAGCGTTTGTAAATAATCCAACTTTTCAGTTAAGCCTTGCAGATCGCCATGCCCGTCGCCGTCGCTATCCTTAAACGAGCGGACTGAAATTTGATAAAAGACTGCGTTTTTGTACCAAAGGTTTTGATTTGTCATGTTTATATTTTTTGCGTTCCGGCAAGGCGCCAGACCTCGCCTGCGCGAATTGTTAAATCAGCTTTCATAGAATTTAGATTGATAGGAGAACTGTCGCGTCCCTAACCTTTGACCGCGCCGGCTAACATGCCGCGCACAAAGTAGCGTTGTAAACTAAAGAAGACCAGCATCGGCAAAAGCATGGAAAGGAACGCCGCCGCAGTTAATAACTGCCAGCCCGCCCCCAACGAAGTGACCATATTGCTGATCTGATACGTCATCACCGGGGTTGTGCCGCCGAGAAAAACCAGCGCCACGAGTAAATCGTTCCAAACCCACAGGAATTGAAAGATACCCAGCGAAGCGATGGCGGGCATGGCTAACGGCAAAACCAATTTGTAGAACGCCGTCCAATGCGAGGCGCCGTCCAGATAGGCGGATTCAAATAAATCTCGTGGAAGCGCGCCGAGGAAATTCCGCATGAGATAAATGGCATACGGCAAGCCAAAGCCGGTATGAAAGAGCCAAACGCCGAGAAACGTTCCATTCAAGCCCAATTGCGCGTATAAGCGCGAGATCGGCACGAGCGTCATTTGAAGCGGAACGACTTGCAAGCCAACGAGAATAGCAAAAAGGAAGAAACGCCCTTTGAAATCCAGCCAGGCAAAGGCATAACCGGCAAAAGCGGCAAAGAGAATCGGCAAGGCGGTCGCGGGAATAGTCACCAATAAACTGTTGAGAAAAGCGCGCCCCATCCCGCGCGGGTTGAGCAGATCGCCCGCATTACATTTCATATCTGGCGGTTGCGTTCCGGCGGCGCAATCTTGTTGATAAGTGCGCGTGCCGCGATAACCAACGATGGCGTCAATGTAATTGCTAAAGGTGAAGCGCGATTGAGATTCAATGCCGGAAAGATTCTTAAGGTAGACGGCAATATCTGCGGCGGCTTGCGCTTCTGGAAGCGGCGCCGCGCCCATGTGCGGCTGACCGTTGATCTCTTTTCGCAAGTCCGCTAGCAATTGAAGCGAGCGCGGAAACTGCGCGACGAGCGCGGGATCGGTCAAGTTGGCGCTCGGAATTTGATCGCCTTGCGCGCCGTGACAAGCCGCGCAAGCCTGATCATAGGCTTGCGCCCCACGCGGCGGAGAGAGGACCGTCCACCAGCCGGAAGAATTGATCGCCTGCGCCGGACGCAATGAAGTAACCAACAAACCAAAGGTTGGCAGAAGCCAAAGCAAGAGCATGAAGATCACGCCAATATGAATCGGCAGGCTGTTTAGAAAATTATTGATCCGTTCGCGGTTCATCGCATTTCCTCCTGCGCGAGAAAGCGCTGAATGTTCATATAAATAAACGGGATCACCGCCAGAATCAAAACCACCGCCACCGCCGTGCCGCGCCCCACATTGAAATTGACATACATTTCAGAATACATCCGATTGGCGATTACGTCCGTATTGAAATTTCCGCCGGTCATCACATAGACAATATCGAACAATTTCAACACATTGATCACCATCGTCGTGATCACCACTACGATCGTGGGCGAAATGATCGGCACGATCACGCGCCAAAAAATAATCAACTCATTTGCGCCGTCCACCCGCGCGGCTTCCAGCACTTCGCTTGGCACAGCTTTGATCGCGGCGGAAAGGATGGTCATACAAAAACCGGTCCAAATCCACACGCCCACCACAATTAGAGCGGCGGTATTCAAACGCGGCGTAGAAAGAAAAGCCACCGGCGCATAACCTAGTTTTGTGATGATCGAATTAAGCAAACCAATTTGCACTTGTTGCGTGCCATAATCGTAGACGAATTTCCAGATCACGCCCGCGCCAACGAAAGAAACTGCCATCGGCATAAAGATGATGGCTTTCGCCAGCGCCTCATACTTAACCCGATCTGCCAGCGTTGCAAAGAGCAATCCCAACCCGACAGTTCCGCTCACCATCCAGACAATCCATTTGAGCGTGTTGCCATACGAGGATTTCCAAAAGGAATCCCAGAGCGAAGCGGCGGAACGGGTATCTAATTCCGCCAAAAGCGCGTAACGATAATTTTCAAAAACGCCCCAGCATGGTTGATCCGCTACGCAAGTCGTCGCGGCGGAGGCACTTCCGTCTTTATTCTTGAAACTCAAAGAAAGCGTGTTAATAGTTGGATACACAATAAAGAGCGTCATAATCAATAATGACGGCAAAAGATAAAGCCACGGGATGATTTTCCCCTGTTTCATAATCTTAGGTGCGGAGCCAGCCATACGCGCCTCCTTAAGTTCGTTGGAGACGCTTTTCACAGCGTCTCCAAACATTTGCAATTTGAGGTTAGGTTTACTTCAACGCCGCGGCTTGAACTTCTGCGGCTTGCTTGAGCGCAGTCGCTAAATCGCCGTCGTTGACATAATCCACGATGGCTTTCCATTCAGCGCTGCCAAAGCCGCCGGGAATTGTATCGCCAATATCCGGGGTGAAGCCTTTCGTCGCATAAAAAGCTTCTGCTTTTTTCATCAAAGCCGGGTCGGTGTAATTGCCAGCCGCGCCCTTATTCGGGGAAAGATCAAAACCAGCCTTCGCCCAATTCGCGCCGCCTTCCGGCGAGGAAAGATAAGCGACCAGCGCCTTAACTGCCGGTTTATCGCTAAACGCCATCAGCCAGTCTGAGCCGCCTTGCAAGCCTTGCGCGCCGGGGATCACGA
>JADLCG010000195.1 GCA_020847355.1 Anaerolineales bacterium
CAATTGCTTCGCATTCATTCCCCCGTATGGCACCTTGATCCGTTGCATGCCTGGCGCATCCCAAACCGTATTCACGCCTTTGGTCAATTCAGTGGCGCTGGATGGATACGGAAGCGTTTGCGTCTCTTTGCCGTCCCAACGCAAGCCGTTATCGTAGCGCTGTCCATACGCGCCGCGCCGCAAACGGCTTTCGGCAAACACTTTTTCTTCCATTTTGCCTTGTTTGCGCAGTTCAATTTCCGTCTCATACGTTTCAATCTCGCGGACAAATTCCACGGGCGCGCTTTCAAAAACCTGTTTTTGCCATAACTTGTTGCTTGCTTTCATCTCTTCACCTCGTCAAGTGGTAACAAAAAAGCACAGGGTATGCCTGTACTTTTTGATAAAAAAATACTGGCGAACCTTTCCTACTCAGAAATGTTCACCAGTTTGCCTGTTTACTTGCGTATTATATTATTTGGCTTATCTGTGGCCTGTGCTATGGGCGCAATGAACAAATCTATGCGTTGTCTGACAACACATACATGTACACATGCAAACCATACACAAACAAGCCAACGAATTTTTCATAGATAAACTTGCGCGATTATAAACACAAAATTCATTTTGTCAATGATTTGTCCAGACTGGTTTACAGAGAAAAAAAGACTCCCTTGTGGGAGTCATTGCTGGGGACAATGGATTCGAACCACTACTAATTGCTCCAGAGGCAACTGTCCTGCCATTAGACGAGTCCCCAATAAACCAGCGGGCGATATTATATCAGGCGCAAAGGCGCGAGGCAAGCCCTGCCTCAGTTCATAAAAGTTTCTTCGAGGATTAAGCGCGAAGCGACTGAACATTCACGCTTTGGTTATGCTATAAAAAAACGCCCCCAAGTTCCCTCGGGAGCGCATCTTTGGCTTGAGAAGCGCGGGCTAATTGCCGCCTTTTACCTCGGTCCAAATTCTATCGTAAAGCGCGGCGGCTTCGCCAACGTCTTTCGAGTAGAAACCCTTTTTCAGGACTTCAGCAGGCGGGTTGGTAATCGGCGAATCGTTGTACGCGCTATAAACTTCCGGTTGATTTTCTTTGGCGTATGCGATGGCCGCTAAATTCGGGTTGATATATTGAAAGTCACGAAGCGTCAGCCAAAAGACATCGCCTTGCATCGTGTAGTTCAACCAGGCGTAAGCCGCGTCCAAATGCGGGGCGTCTTTCAGCAGAGCCCAGTTATCCTCCCAAAGCGAGGCGCCTTCTGTGGGGTAGATAAATTCAAACGCTGGATTCTCTTCATGCGCGACGAAGGCTTCGCCCGTCCAGACGATTCCCAAATCCACATCGCCAGCGATCAAAGCTGTCTTCGGGCTGTCGCTGTCAAATAATTTGATATTCGGCACCAATTCCGCCAATTTATTTTTGGCTTCTTCTAGTTGCGCGGGGTCGTGCGTATTCGGGTCGTAACCGAGAGTGAGCAAAGTCATGCTAATCACCGTGCGCGAGTCGTCAATGGAAACGATGCGTCCGGCATATTCGGGTTTCCATAAATCAGCCCATGAAGTTGGAACGTCTTTGACGGCTTCAGTGTTGACGACAATTGCGTCAATTCCGGCAAGGTAGGGCAAGGTGTATTGGTTGCCCGGGTCAAAATACCGATCCATCCAGTTTGGGTCCATGTTTTTCATATTTGATAAACGGGAATGATCCAGCGGCTGAAGCAGTTTTTGGCGGATCAATAGCGGGACGATGTAATCTGTGGGCTGAATCAAATCGTAAGCGACGCCGCCTGAAGCGACCTTCGCATACATTTCTTCATTGGCGGAATATTCATCCTGATTGATTTTGACGCCATACACCAGGCTGAAGCAATCGAGCATATCTTCCGGGAAATATTCCGTCCAGACAAAGAGGTTTAGCTCCGTGGAAGTAACCTCCATGCGCGGGTTCGGTTCCGGGCAGGTAAAACCGGAAGCGGTGACTTTCGGTCCATCTCCGCTGGCTGGCGCTTTCGCGCCACATGCGCTGAGCGCAAGGCTACAGATCGCCAAAACGGCAAATGTATTGAATAGCGACTTTCCTGTCATTTCATCTCCTTTACATTTCGCTTTAAGCCAAAGATGATTTACGCCTCCTCGATCAAAAATCCCAATTCGGCGCGCAAATAAATTTCCCCAAAAGATGCGCTCTTTTGGGGAAATTTATTCAACCTGCTAAAAGGTTAGTTGCCGCCCTTAACTTCCACCCATAAGTCATCGTACAAAACAGTTGCGTCACCCACATCCGCAATGCGGTGACCGTTCTTGATCACGTCCGCTGGGACGTTGGTGATCGAGGAATCCATGTACGCTTTGTACAAATCCGGATGGCTCTCTTTGGCGAATTCCAACGCGGCGGTGTTGGGGTTGACGTAAGGGAAGTCGCGGAGCATCATCCAGAACACGTCGCCTTGCATGGAGTAGTTAATCCACGCATACGCCGCATCCGCATGGGGCGCGCCAGCCAGCATCACCCAGTTATCCTGCCAAAGAATCGCGCCTTCAGTTGGGTAAATGAATTGAATGGCAGGATTCTCTTGTTGCGCCAATAAAGCTTCAGCCGTCCAGACAAAGCCTAAGTTCGCTTCGCCGGCGATCAAGGCGGTTTTGGGGCTGTCGCTGTCAAAGACGCGGATGTTAGGAACCAACTCGGCGAGTTTGGCTTTGGCTTCATCGAGTTGAGCCGGGTCGGTGGTGTTTACGTCGTAGCCCAAAGTCAACAAGACGAGACCAATCACAGCGCGCGAATCGTCAATGAAGACCATCTTGCCTTTGTATTCCGGATTCCATAAATCCGCAAAGGATTTTGGCACGTCCGTAACTTCGTCAGTATTGACCACAATTGCGTCAGTTCCGGCTTGATACGGAACGCTGTATTTGTTGCCCGGGTCAAACTCAAAGTCAAGGTAGTTAACGTCAAAGTTTTTCATCACCGGCAGTTGGGCGTGATCCAACTCCTGCAAAAGGTTTTGGCGAATCATCAGCGGAATGATGTAATCCGTAGGCTGGACCAGATCGTAGTTTGTGCCGCCTGCGTTGACTTTGGCGTACATTTCTTCGTTAGCGGAATATTCATCACGATTGACCTTGACGCCATAAACCAACTCAAAGCATTCGATCATATCTTGAGGGATATATTCCGTCCAAACAAAGATATTGAGTTCCTTGGAAGTCACCTTGACATCGAATTGCGGTTCCGGGCAAACAAATCCGGTAGAGGTAACTTTCTGCCCGCTAGCCTGCGTTGGGCTTTCGGCTCCTTTGCAGGCGCTCAAGACCAAGCTGGCAATTATCAGCAGGCTTAAGAGGGACATTATTTTGTACTTGTTCATCTCGCTTCTCCTTATAAATAAAATGTTTTGGCAACACGTCGGCGACGCGAAATACCCTGAGTAAAGGTTTAGGCGCGGTCTTTTGATTCGCGGTTTTGTAGAACTTGCAACGCTAACACCGCTAGGAAGACAACCAAAATCCAAACCGTTGAAAGCGCATTAACTTGCGGCGTGATAATGCGGCGCAACAACCCATAGACGTAGATCGGCAAAGTAGTTGACCCGGGTCCGCTGGTGAAGAAGGTGATTACGAAATCATCCAGCGATAAAGTGAAGGCGAGCAAACCGCCAGAGAGAACGCCGGGCAAAATCATCGGTAGGGTGACGCGGCGGAAGGTCGTCCATTCATTGGCGCCCAAATCCATCGCGGCTTCTTCGTAAGATTTATCAAAGCCTTGCAAGCGGGCTTGAACTACCAAAGTCACGAAGGGGATCATAAAGGCAATATGACTGATCGTGACTGTCGCAATTCCCAGCGAAAGGCGCGCACTGCCCGTTAAATCCAAAGTGGTATTCAGCCAAGTAAACAATTGACTGAATAAAGTCAGCACGCCGATACCCATGACGATTTCAGGAATGACGATTGGGACGTATAAAGCCAATTGCGAAAAAGGCTTCATTTTGAAATCGTAGCGTTGCAAGGCGATTGCCGCCATTGTGCCGATAATCGTGGAAATAATGGTGGCGGTGATCGCAATCGTCAATGTATTGCCTGCGGCTCCCATCACGTCGTTATTTTTGGCAAGGTCGCAATACCAGTGAAAAGGTCCGCAAGGACTGGCGGTTACGAGACTGCCGTCCATTTGAACGCTGGAGCTAAACGCGGTGATGAAACCTTCAAAAGTGACGTTGGTGCGCGAGGCGTTGAATGAATATAAAATCAAGCCGACAATTGGGGCATATAAAAATATATAGACCAAAACGGCGGCGAGCCGAACAAGCGGAGCGCGGCGATGCGGGTTCATGCGGCTACAATCTCCTCTCCAAAGCCAAACTTACGCGTGTAGAAATAAGTGACGATCAAGGTCAACGCCATGAGGATCAAAGAAGCGGCTGAGCCGAAGGTTGGATCGCGCGCGTCCAGGAATTGTCTTTGAATCAGGTTGCCCACCAAAATCACCTGTTTACCGCCGAGGATATCCGAGACGATGAACGTGCCCATTACGGGAATGAAAACCAGAATCGTTCCGGCGACTACGCCCGGCATGGAAAGCGGCAAAGTGACTTTGGTAAACGTCCTCACTGCATTAGCGCCTAAATCTGCGGCGGCTTCATAGAGCGAGTTGTCAATTTTTTCCAACGAAGTGTAAATTGGCAGAATCATAAACGGCAAGAATTCGTAAACCATGCCCACCAATACGGCGCCCGGCGTATATAACATCTCAAACGGCACGAAATTAAACCCAAGCCAATGCGCCACCGTGCCGATGATGATATTGATCGCGCCTTCTTTACGCAGTAACATCATCCACGCATATACGCGGATGACGAAGTTCGTCCACAATGGAATCAAGACCATGAACAAATACGTACTGCGTTTCTTCGGTTCTGCGCGCGCGATGAAATACGCCAGCGGATACGCCAACAAAATCACCAGCACAGTCGTATTGAAAGCCAAAGTCAGCGAGCGCCATAAAATTTGCAGATACAACGGGTCGAAGCAGGTCGCCTGTCCAGCCGCGCAATCGGAGCTAAAACCGATCAAACGGATGTAGTTATCCAGCGTGAATGTGAAGATCACATTGCCATCCGGACTACGCTTGCCAAAGCTCACAATCAAGGTCAAGAAAAGCGGAATGATCAAAAGCACAAACAGCCATAAGGTCGTCGGCAGAGCCAGCAATGTGCCTTGCGCCGATTTATTTTCGCGAAGACGTTTTAACATGGCTAATCCTTTTTCAAGATCAAAGTGTTTTCCGGCGGAAAGACGAACAACACTTCTTCATCTTTGACATAAAAGGTATTCGGGTCGAGGCTGGAGATGCGGTTCTGCTCCATCACTTTCAGGCGCGAACCGTTCAAATCCAAATACAAATGCGTATCCGAACCGATATAAACCGACGTGCCGACTTTGGCTTTGAAAATGCCCGCCCCGCTCTGATTTTCAACAATGCGGATTTTTTCAGGGCGAATAGAAACGATCACATCCGAACCGTTGACCAAATCCTTCGCCATCGGCAAACCCTTCACTTCCGCATTGAGGAGCGGGATGAAAACCACCGCCTCATCCCCGGACACAGACTTGAGCTTGCCTTCGAGGAAATTCGACTCGCCGATAAAATCCGCCACAAACTTATTAGTTGGGCGCTCATAGATTTCAACTGGCGTGCCGCACTGTTGCACCTTGCCTTTGCTCATCACCGCAATGCGATCGGACATGGTTAGGGCTTCTTCCTGATCGTGCGTGACGTAGATGAACGTGATGCCCAGCCGTTGCTGAAGCGCTTTCAATTCAAGTTGCATTTCCTTGCGGAGTTTCAAATCTAACGCGCCGAGCGGTTCGTCAAGGAGCAAAACGCTCGGGGTTTTGACCAGCGATCGGGCGAGCGCGACGCGCTGTTGCTGTCCGCCGGAGAGTTGGCGCGGTTTGCGGCGATCCATGCCGGTCAATTGCACCATATCCAAAGCTTTGCCCAC
>JADLCG010000196.1 GCA_020847355.1 Anaerolineales bacterium
GCGCTCTTGATTGGGTCAGCAAAGGCAATATTGACGATTATATGAGTCGTCATCGTTACGATAAAAATATCAAAGAGTTAAAAGCGTATTTCAACAGCGTAATTGATTGGATTTCAGCCGTGTTTGTGGATGTGGAAAAAGAAATGTGCGGGCTGGAGTGGGGACGCTTGTACGAAGAGTATCACAATAAATCTTACAACCCCGCTAAAGTTTCAAAAGAAGTGCAAAAACTTTACGGCGATTCGTATGTCAAAAATCGTAAAGGCATATTCGAGTACATTCTGGGCGGTTCGGTCGACACAAAATTATTAGATGTTCGAGTTTTTGACGACCCAATCAAGAAAGATGTTTATTCAAAGCAAACCGCTAAAGCCGAGACCAGCGGTAAATCAAATTGTCCGCTTTGCGCCATTGGGCATGACGCAAATAAAAGTAAAATTTGGAAGTTGAATGAAATGGACGCTGACCATGTAACGGCATGGAGTAAAGGCGGCGCAACAGATATAAAAAACTGTCAAATGTTGTGTAAGACGCATAATCGAGCAAAAGGAAATCGTTAAAGGCAAAAAGCAACCTAACAAAGCGCGCAGTGGATAGTGGGGATTCTTCCACAAGCATTTTTCTGGCTCCGAGTTTTTCCTGCTCTCAGGCACGCCGCCGCTAACGCAAACCGATAGTGGCGGTTTTTTTTATCTGCGGGCAGTTTGTCGAGTCATTTTCAAATCGGAGTATTTCGGTTATAATAGTGAAAATTTTCACCATCGGAGGCGAAAATGAATTCGAATCATATCCCTCATGTTGTCATTATCGGCGCGGGTTTTGGCGGGCTGGAAACTGCGCGCGGATTAGCCAAAGCGCGCGTACGCATCACGCTGATTGATCGGCACAACCATCATTTATTTCAACCGCTTTTATATCAAGTGGCGATCGCCGGCTTGCTCCCCTCGCAAATTGCTCAACCCGTCCGCACGATCTTTCGCAAGCAGAAAAATCTCACATTTCAAATGGGCGCTGTGAGCGCAATTGACGTGGAACAGAAGTACGTCAAATTAAACGGCTCGATCATCGCGTATGATTATTTGGTCGTGGCGGTGGGCGGGCGCACAAATTTCTTTGGTTTTGAAAGCGTTGAAAAATACGGCTATCAACTCAAAGATTTAGAAACCGCTATAAAAACGCGCAATCAATTACTGAGCATGTTTGAGCAAGCCAGCCATGAAGCGGATGTAGAAAAAAGAAAAGCGTTGCTCACTTTTGTGATTGTGGGCGGCGGACCAACCGGCATTGAAACGGCGGGCGCGCTGGCGGAATTAATTTCGCACGTGATGAAGAAGGATTATCCAAACCTCAATTTGCGCGAAGCGCAGGTGATTCTTTTAGAAGCCAGCGCCAGTCTGATTAGTTTTTATCCGGCTGAATTAAGAGAAGCGACTTTGCGGCTATTAAAAAATAAAAACGTGGACGTGCGGCTCAATTCAAGATTGGAAAGTTTCAACGGACAGTTCATCAAACTGGCGGACGGAAGCGAAATCGAATCGCAAACTTTAATTTGGACGGCGGGAATCAAAGCCGTTGAAGTTTTGGAACACTTGAACGTGGAAAAAGCCGCCGGCGGGAGAATCCGCATCACGCCGACCTTACAACTGCCTCAGCATCCTGAAACATTCGTCATCGGGGACGCCGCTTTTCTGCTCGATGAAAAGGGTCAGCCTCTGCCGATGATTTCCACAGTCGCCATTCAGCAAGGCGCGGCAACCGCCAAAAATATTTTGAAATTGATCAACCGTCAAGAACTTGGGGATTTTCATTACAAAGACCCAGGTCTGCTCGCCACGATTGGACGCAACGCCGCCGTCGCCAAGATTTTTGGCGTTTCTTTCAGCGGCTACCCAGCCTGGGTGATTTGGGTTTTCTTGCACATTTACCGCATCATCGGTTTTCGCAACCGCATTATCGTCTTATTCAATTGGGCGTGGGATTACGTCTTCTACGATAATCAAGTGCGGCTGATCACGAAAGAATAGCTTTACGCGCTTATTTATCTTCAGCCAAATGTGAAATAACCGTCCCGAAGTTTTTTTAAGAAAATCAAAGGGAAAATACCAACCTTCGGGACGTTTTTCCTTATTACCGATAAAGTCTATTTATCTTCAGCCAAATGAAAACGATGCAAGAAACGATGAAAGATGGGCGTCATCAAAATGCCAACTGAAGCCAAAAGAATCACGCCTGAATATAAGGCGTAGCCGGAGGCGAAGATTTTTCCAGCAACGGTTTGGACCGGATTCACCGGACCCATGCCGCCTAAAATCATGGAGGCGTTCAAGAGCGCGTCAATCCAGGCTAAATGTTCAAGGAAGTGATAGCCCAGCACGCCAAGCCCTAAAGAGAAACTCAATAACAACGTACAAAGCGCGCCGTTTAGAAATAGGCGTTTTGCGAATACGCTTTGCTTAGCCAAAGGCTGTTTATGATGTTCGTACTTATTGAAACTCAATTTCATAATGACCTTTACTTGACGACATAAACGGCGAAGCCGCGCGGCGCGGCAAAAAATTGCGCGCGCCCGCTTGCGTCTGTGCGTTGGGCAATGGGCGGCGCCATATCTTTTTTACTCCACCAAACAACAGGCGATAGTTCTGCATGTTGCCATTGCGTATTCACCCACGCGCCATTCCACTGGTCTCCGCGATTATTCAAAACATAAATCAAGCCGGGCTGATTTCCATACCCATTGCGTTGCATCACGTACAAATCATCCGTCAAATATAAAATTGAGGTGGAGCCGCCCGCATATTTTTCATGCGCGGAAACCAATGCGGCAATGCCATTGGGAGCGCCTTCCAAAGCCAGATTGTAATTAAAATAATCTTTCCAAAAAACGCAGGGGAAACCTTCGTGCGTCAAAATATAAGAGTAGGCTAAGAGTTTATCGTTAGCGATCGGGCGGCCTGCGTCACGCAAATCGTGATTCTCCACAAACGTCACTGTATAGCGCGGTTGCGCTTTCAAAATCGCGTCGCCGTTGACTAAAGTCTTCAAACTGAAGCCGTATTGATCGCACATATTCTTCAACAGATCGCGCAACGGAAAATCAAAAGCATCTACCGGATTAGAGTTTGAGAAGTTCACCTCGCGTTCCCAATTGAGCGTATTCGTCGCCGAATCCCAATATTCCGCCACGCCGTAAGGCGTTATCAAATTGCCGCCGCGCTGGTAACGATATTCCTGAATTGCCGTGATCGTATTTGCGCCATAGCCTTTGGCAAAATCAAAACGAAAGCCGTCAAAGCCGATTTCTTCAACCAGCCAGCGCGTGAATTTCAAAATTTCAGCATAGACATACGGGTTGCGATGCGAAAGATCGGGCATATCGCCAAAGGTCATTTCATCCCACGATTCGTACATGTTAGGATGAAAGCATTCCCAATCGCGCAAAAATTTTCCGCTCGCCGGGTTGAATTTCGTCCAGCGCAATTGCCCATTGATCGGGTTGACTTCTTGCGCGTCCGCTCCGCTGCAATGGTTGATGACAATGTCCGCGATCACGCTCAAGCGTTGTTGATGCGCGTTTGCGATCAGCGCTTCCAACTCTTTGCGCGTCCCAAACCAAGTCGGCGTAGTTCCCTTTTGAGCAAATTCGCCGAGGTCGTAATAATCATACGGATCGTAACCCATGGAAGGTCCCGCCAAGTTTGCGGCTTTATGAATCGGCGGCAACCAAAGCGCGGTAAAACCGACTTTAGCGAGTTCGGGGATTTTTTCGTTTACATATTTCCACCACTGAAATTCTTTTTGATCCTCACGCGGACAATCCCAATGAAAGGCTTGCATCATCACGCCCATAGGCTTTTCTCCTCACGCTCGCAAAAAATCCGATTGGCTTTTGATTTTCTGCAAGTTTATAAATTTTAAGCCAAAACTGCAAAAGCGGGAAATATAAAAATGCCCGAGCGTCCGCCGCTTCGAGCATTTTGGTCATGCCTGCGTTCTTTATTCAACTCTGTGCTTAATCGTGCATTTGTTGATATAACGCCCGCAAATTTCGCTCGTGCAAGGTAATTGCCAAGCCGCCTAAATGCACGCGGCTCTTGCCGCAATCTTCGATATGAATGCTGTCCAGATATTCTTCCACATTCTTGCGTTTCCCGGCGGCTTTGACCGCCTTCTTGATGTTATTCAAGTAATTTGTATTTTCACGAACAGCCGCGTCAATTTCGCCGCGCAGGATGATATCGCCATGACCCTGAATGATATTTTCCAACCCCATCTTGCCGATCTTCTTGATTGAAGCGAGCGAGTCGTCAATATCGCCATCCACCACATACGGCAAGGGCATGAACGAATCTCCGGCAAACAACACGCGGTCTTCTTCTACCAAAACGGAGATGCCGTCCGGGCTGTGACCGAATGCCTGAGCGAGGATCAGATTCTTCTTCCCGACGCGCATGGTCAATTCGCCGGAAGCAAACGTCAGTTGTGGAAGGACGATCTTCACATTCCGCAAACTTGGGTTTTGTTTTTGCGCGCCCGCCAACGAGGGGATGCCGACTTCTTCCAAAAATTTACGGCAATTTGCGTGAGCGATGACCGTCGCGCCCGGAAAGAAACAATTGCCCCAGGAATGGTCGGCATGGTAGTGGGTGTTAATCACATAGCGCACCTGCACGCCCAGTTCATGCTCGATAAATTCGCGCATACCGAGAGTTTCCTCAGGCAAGGCGAGGGTGTCAATTACCACCGCCCATTGGGGACCAATGATCACCCCGGCGGTCACTTGGGCGTAAATTTCACTCTGAAACCAATATACGTTTTCCGAAACTCGTTCTCTGTGCATGGTGAATCACCCTTAATCTCTGAAATATCCCTCTTAAATAGCACAATCTCGCTCAAATTTCAAGTCGAATAGACAGTTTCGTTAGGTACCTTTCGGGGAGTGGGCGCTCACTTGATTCTCATTCGCGCTCGTGATAAACTTTATGAAATGCCTGCCGATATTCTGGTCGTTACCAATTCCAAAAACACCGGAGAATCAATCCGTCAAACGATGGAAGAGACGGCTCTATATCGGATTCAGGTCGCCGCCAACAAAGAAACGGCTATTGTTCTGGCTGATAAATCCGGCATTCCGCTCGCCATGCTCGATCTGGCGCTCGGAGAAAATGCCGTTGAAGAAATCGGCCGCGCCCTTCGCACCATTAGCGGGAGTATCAATCTAGTCATCATTTGCGATGATAAACAAACCCCTCCCGTCTTCGACAGCCTGCGTCCATGGATTCTGGTCAGGAAACCATTCGATATGTCAGACTTTTTAACCGCAATCAGCAAGCCTTACCCTGCTTCAACGCCCACTCCAGCCGCCGCCGAATCAAAAACCCACCCTTGGCTCAACGATGTCACCAAAGCCGCGCAACACCTCACCCGCCTCACGCTTGAGTCTTCTTCACAAGCGGCTTTAATCACGCGCAAAAACGATCTCTGGGCTTATGCGGGCGGTCTTTCTCAAAGCGCCGCCAAAGAACTGGCGCAAACCGTCACGCGGAATTGGGACGGGCAAAAAGGCGCGGATTTACTGCGCTTCATTCGGCTTGAAAGCACCAAAGCCGAGCACATGCTGTACGCCACGCGCCTCGCTACGGACGTTGTGCTGGCTCTGGTTTTTGACGCAGAGACGCCCTTTAGCACAATCCGCTCACAAGCCAGCCAACTGGTTTACAAGCTGGATAACGATAAAGGCAATACGCAACAACTCAAAGCCGCTCAGCCAGAAGAAGAACCGGAAGATGCTGACGATATTCCGCAAATTTCAGATATTCTAAAGTCCGTGCCTCCGCCAAACCCGAATCTCGCTTCGGCGCAAAGAGACACCCAGCCCCCGCCCCAGATGCCGTTTGACCCTAATCAAACGCGCATTTCTTCGCCGCTTTCAGACGCGATTGCCTACCATCGCAATTCGCCGCCGATTCTGCAACCGGCTTCTATCCCCATCCCCGCTCAAAAGGTCGAAGCGCAACCTTCCATTGCTTCATTTGACGTGGAAGTCACCGCGCCGGCACATTCCAAACCCAGACCTGAAACGCCAGTCGCCAAGCCCACCTCCGATACGGATGTGACTCGTGAAAGTTCCACCACCGAAGCCGCTCGGAAATTAGTAGTAGAGCCAACCACCGCCGGCTTGTATCACTTAACTTACGCTTGTTTACTCGTGCCGCGCTTTTCATCTCACTTCCTCACCGGCGATTTATCCGAAAGAATGGATGAGTGGCTTCCGCATATCTGCGTGGCTTTTGGCTGGCGGCTCGAATTTTTGGCAATTCGCCCCGAATATCTACAATGGGTCGTCAATGTTCAGCCTAATTCCTCCCCCGGCTACTTAATGCGGATCGTGCGCCAACAAACCTCCGAGAAAATTTTCAGCGAGTTCCCGCGCTTCAAAAAAGAGAATCCATCGGGAGATTTTTGGGCGCCCGGCTACTTGATCATGGGCGGCACGCAACCGCACCCGCCGCAACTCGTGCGCGATTACATTCGCCAAACCCGCCAACGCCAAGGGCAAGAGGCGCTTCCGCAAAACGGATAAAAAATAACGCAAACGCCCTTCCTTTAGAGAAAAAAA
>JADLCG010000197.1 GCA_020847355.1 Anaerolineales bacterium
AAAGCCTATAGGGTTATCGCATTTGGATTTTTATCCGCTAATCTGTGCCAATCTACGCGATTTTTTTTAGAAAGATTAGCGTGAATTCGTGAAGATTGGCGGATTCTGAAACTAAATCACCAAAGGTTGGGTTTCAAGATTTTCAAATGCGATTACCCTAAGAAAGCTTATAGGGTTGAAGATGTATAATGCACTCATGCAAATCATTTATCAAGACGATCAAATTCTCGTTGTTAACAAGCCCGCCAACTTGCCGGTTCTGCCGGATGGTTGGGATAAAGACGCGCCTTATCTACTTAAATTACTGCAAACCCAATTTGAAAAAGTTTGGACAGTCCATCGCATTGATAAAACCACCAGCGGCATTATTATCTTTGCATTAACTGCCACAGCCCATCGCTCATTAAATATTCAATTTGAAAAACATCAAGTTGAAAAGAAATATCACGCGCTGGTGAACGGTAATCCGAAATGGGATGAAAAAATTACAAAATTTCCACTGCGGGTTAATGTAGGGCATAAGCACAGAACGATGGTGGACAATAAAAACGGAGTCCGCTCGGAGACACGGCTTAAGCTCCTGAAACGCAACCAAGCCACAGCATTGATCGAGGCGGCGCCAATGACCGGCAGAACGCATCAGATTCGCGTCCATCTCTATGCGTTAGGTCATCCGCTTTTAGGAGACGTTCTCTACAGCGCCCCGCTCACCGATCTAATTTCGCGCCCCGCCCTGCACGCTTATGCGCTCGCTTTTATTCACCCAACGTTAAATACAACCATGCTCTTTGAAGCGCCTTACCCCGCCGATTTTGCAAGCGCTTTGAAACAGAGTAAATTTGAAGGTTGAATTATTGTGTGGTATCCTCCCCAAATATGAGCATTCCTACTCTCCCCAAACTGCGTATTCTGCCCATTGAAAAAATCATCTTACACGAAGACCATGATAACCAAAGAACTTTGCCGCTCGTCGAAAAATTGCGCGCGCAAGGCATCATTCGCAACCCGCCAATCGTCATGCCGCTCAACGACGGTTCGGAACGTTATATGGTTTTAGACGGCGCGAATCGCGTGACCGCCTTACAAGAATTGGAATTTCCGCACATCGTCGCGCAAGTCGTCGAGCCGCACGATCGTTATGTTAACTTACAAACTTGGAATCATGTCACCTGGGGGATGAAAACCAAAAGCCTGCTCGCGGCGCTTAAAAAAATCAAAGGTTTAGATTTAGTCAAAATCAAACCGCACAAATCTTTGGAAGCGCCAAAATACAAACCGGTGCAAATCCGCCTGCCAGACGGCGCGCTCTATTGGCTCAAAGAAGCGCCCAGCGCGCTGGATGTGCACATCCACACCTTAAACCAAATCGTGGATACGTACAAGAAAAAAGCTTCGCTCGACCGCACTAGCCAAACCTTAATTGAGCCCTTCACCAAAATCTATTCAAACTTAACCGCTTTGATCATCTTCCCCGGCTTCAAAATCAAAACCGTGCTGAAACTGGCGAGTCAAAACATCACTTTGCCCACCGGCATTACGCGCTTCACCGTTTCGCCGCGGGCTTTGCATTTGAACTATCCGCTTCACGAACTTTCCAGCGGCAAAGCGTTGGATTACAAACAACATTATCTTGACAGTTGGATCGAAGAGCGCGTCAAGAAAAAAGGCGCAAGATATTACGCCGAATCAACTTTCTTATTTGACGAGTAAAAAATGACTATGGATTTTTTCTTTCCCGAAGATCATCTGGCGCGCGCTGTGCCGGAAGAAACCAAAATTTCTACGCTCACGGCGGAAACCTATCCCGATGGGCGGCGCGTGCGCGTGAATATCGAAGTCACGCCGTTTCAAAAAAGACCTTACATTGAAGTCACTTTAGCGGATCACGATCAAAACGAAATCGCTTCCACCAGCATTGTCGAGCCGCTCTCGTGGAAATTAGAATTCACCATGCACCTGCGCGGCGAAATTAAAAACCCTTATACATTAAGCGCCAAACTTTATTTTCCGGATGGACCCACGCAAGAGCCGGTCTATCATTCATTTGATATAGAACCGCCTCAGCCCCAAACGGAAGGCTGATTCTATTCAAGCCGCATTTTCCATGCCCTTACATTTTCCAACTATCAAAAAAATTGCTTTCATTTTAACGCTCGGCATTTTACTCTCCGCCTGCGCCCCGCAAGCGCAACCCAGCGAAACCGAAAATGCGCCAGCCGAAGCCACGCTCACGCCCACCGCGCTCCCCATCAAATTCAACGACGCTGAAAATATCATCTTCCTCTCTATGGAAGAAAACGGCTACGCCCATCTCTTTATTGAAAATTTACAAGACCTGCCGCTCACGCGCATCACCGACGGGCAATGGAGCGACATCGCCCCAGCCCTCAGCCCAGACCGCGAGCGCTTGGCTTTCGCCTCCAACCGCAACGGCTTTTGGGATTTATACATCCTCGATCTAAAAAACGGCGCAATAAAACAAGCGACCAACACGCCTGAATATGATTCCGCTCCAACCTGGTCGCCAGACGGTCAATGGCTGGCATTTGAAACCTACGCCAATGAAAATCTTGAAGTCGCCATCGTCTCCATCAACGATTCATCGCAACCGATCATCTTCGTCACTAAAAACTCAGCGGGCGATCATTCGCCCGTTTGGTCGCCGGACGGGCGGCACATCGCCTTTGTCTCTTCGCGGAGCGGCAACAATGACGTTTGGCTGGCAAACCTCGATCTCGCCGGAGACGGGCGCTTTCAAAACCTGAGCAATTCGCCGCGCGCTTCAGAAAGTCACCCAGTTTGGAATTATGACGGCTCTCAACTTTTATGGGCTTCCAGTTCGCAAACCATCGGCTCCAGCGGTTTATACGTTTGGGAAGCCAGCGCGCCCACCCGCGCCGCACATTGGGTTAGCCCGGGAGATTGGGGCGCATGGGACGAATCCGCGCAAAAAATTATCGCTATCACCAACGCGCCAAACCAACAATATTTCACCGCTTACGATAATAAAGGCGCGTTATTATTTCCGCTCACCGCACTAACTGGCAAAGTGCGCGGCTTGGCTTGGGGAGCCGCCAAACTAGCCAATCCTCTGCCGGATACATTTACCAGCGCCGCCGCCCAAACGCCATTGCCATTATGGGCGCCAGCCATCACCCCCGCCGGAGAAGCGCCAGAACAAAGATGGTACGTTGTGCCTTTGCAAAACGTGCAAGCGCCATACCCGCAAATGCACGAACTCGCCGATGAAGCCTTTGTCGCTCTGCGTCAGCGCCTCAGTCAAGCCACCGGCTGGGACGCGCTCGCCAGCTTAGAAAATGCCTTTGTGCCGTTCACTACGCCATTAGAACCGGGGATGCAAGAAGATTGGCTATACACCGGACGCGCCTTTGCCATCAATTCCCTGATGACTAATGCCGGTTGGATGGTCGCCGTGCGCGAAGACCTAAGCTCCGAAACCTATTGGCGGCTCTACATCCGTTGCACTCTGCAAGACGGCTCGCTCGGCGAGCCGCTCCATGATGCGCCATGGAACTTAAATGCGCGTTACGAATTAAACCCGCAAACCTACGAACAAGGCGGGGATTATTCCGCAACCCCGGCGGGTTATTGGGTGGACGTGACGGCTCTCGCCGCCGCTTATAACTGGGAGCGCTTACCGGCGCTTTCCAACTGGCGGACTTTCTACGCCGGCGCACGCTTCACCGAATTTGCCTTGACCAACCATCTGGATTGGTATTCTGCCATGCGCGAGTTATATCCCGCCGACGCATTGATCACGCCAACGCAAGTTTTACCGCCTTCGCTCACCCCCACAAAAACTTATACGCCCACGCCCACGCCGACCGCCACACGCACGCCGCGCGCTACCTACACGGCTTCCAGCACGTATACGCCCGCGCCGCCCACCGGCACGCCAACGTTAACGCCCACCCCGCCGACCATCGTCCCATAAGCGCATGAAATATCTAAAGTTTGTTTTCGTTTTATGCTTAACCGCTTGCACGGCAATGGAGAATTTAAGCGCCAGCCCAACGCCAGTGATTCAGCTTGGGTTGGCAGAGCAGGCTTCAGCGGAGTCTGTGGCGGGCGTCACGCCTTCGCCGGCGCCGTTTCAATTCGTCCTGCCTCAGCCCGGCGCAGAACCAATCTCCGGCTGGCGACCGCCTTTATATTCCATCCCCTGGGCAAAAACATCCAACGATCATTTTTATTTTGCGCGCCCCATCGCCGCGGACCAAGTGAACTGGCCCATTGCGGATTATCGTTATGGCGGCGTGTTCTTTGCCGGCGTGGTTCACACTGGCGTAGATATTGACGCAGATTTAGGCGCGCCAATTATGGCGGCGGCTCCCGGAAAAGTAGTTTGGGTTGGCTGGGGTTTATTTACCGAAACGCCGGGCAATGTGGAAGATCCGTACGGCATTGCCGTTGCGATCGAACATGATTTTGGATATAAAGATCAGCGGCTCTATACGGTGTACGCGCACATGAACGCGACTAACGCCACGCTCAGCCAGCGCGTCGAAACCGGCGATGTGATCGGGTATGTGGGCGCAACTGGCGCAACCACCGGACCACACGTCCATTTTGAAGTGCGGCTTGGCAGGAACTCATTTCAAAATACCTACAACCCAGAACTTTGGCTCGCTCCGCCGCAAGGCTGGGGCGTACTGGCTGGGCATGTGCTGGACGATAAAGGCAAAATTCTGCCGTATGCCGAGGTGCGGTTAATCTCACAGGAAACCAAAGAAAGTTTCGTGGCGAAAACTTACGGAAGCGGCGGCGCGATCAACCCCGATCCCTACTACAATGAAAATGTAGTCATCGGCGATCTGCCTGCCGGAGTTTATAAAATCAATATTGAGTGGGATAAGAAGGTGAAACAAACTTGGGTCACGATTCTGCCGGGTCAGGTCAGCTATTTCACTTTTAGAGGCGCGGAAGGTTTTCAAACCGCCCTGCCTATTTACCCAACGCTGAATTTCGTCCCAGAGGCTTTGCCGTTTACGCCGACATTAATTCCTTGACTTACTGAACATCTGTGCTATACTCTCGCCACACTTACTTTTTATAACCTTTACACAACTATTGGAGAAATAAAAAATGGCTAGAAAATCATCCCGCTCCGCCGAACAACAACCCGCTACCAATCCAAACATTGATTCTGCAAAACGCGCCATGCTCGATAAAGCAGTCGGCGATATTCTCAAAAACTTTGGCGAAGGCGCAATTATGCCGCTCGGCAAAGCGCAAGGTATGGTCACGGAAGTTTTCCCAACCGGCTCACTCTCGCTGGATATTGCGCTAGGCGTAGGCGGCGTGCCGCGCGGGCGCATCATGGAAATTTACGGACCAGAATCTTCCGGTAAGACTACGCTGTGTCAGCATATTGTGGCTGAAGCCCAAAAAATGGGCGGAACTGCCGCGTTTATTGATATGGAACACGCGCTTGACCCAGTCTATGCGGCGCGCGTAGGCGTGGATATTGACAACTTACTCGTCTCTCAGCCAGATACCGGCGAACAAGCGCTTGAAATCGTCGAAACCCTCGTGCGCTCCGGCGCAGTGGATGTGGTCGTCGTCGACTCAGTCGCCGCGCTCGTGCCGCGCTCTGAAATCGAAGGCGACATGGGCGACGCCACGATGGGCGTGCAAGCCCGCCTCATGTCCCAAGCTTTGCGTAAGTTAAGCGGCGCGATCAACCAAACCAAAACCGCAGTCATCTTCACCAACCAACTGCGCCAAAAAATCGGCGTGATGTTCGGCAACCCAGAAACCACCACCGGCGGTCAGGCGCTCAAATTCTACGCCTCCATCCGCCTCGATGTGCGCCGCATCCAATCCATCAAAGTTGGCGAAGAAGTCATCGGCAATCGCACGCGCGTCAAAGTCGTCAAAAACAAAGTCGCCCCGCCCTTCCGCACCGCCGAGTTCGACATCATGTTCAACGAAGGCATTTCCAAAGCTGGCGATGTGCTCGATTTAGCAACTAAGTTTGAAGTCGTCACGAAGCGCGGCGCATTCTTCTCCTATGGCGATATCCGCATTGGTCAAGGGCGCGAAAACGCAAAAGAATACTTGCGCGCCAATCCCGATCTGATGAGCGAAATTGAAGGCGTCATCCGCCAAAAATCGCTGACTGGCGAAATTGCCATGCCGCTCGATTTGGGCGGCGAAGCCGCGGCAGGCGGGGAAGACTCTGGCGCAAGCGAAGAAGAAGCGTAAAATATATGGACACGGCAACGTGTCCATTTTTATTATGATGATCAAGCCGCCCCTTTCTCTTAACCACAGCCTGATTCTGCTCACAATCATATTCTGCGCTTCGGCATGTGCGCCTCAAGCCACCTCCACGCCGTTCCGCCCGCCCACACAACCGCCGCCTACTTTGCCGCCGTCAACCGCCACGCCCATCCCAGAATTATTCACGCTCACCCCCACCCCCACGCTGACTTTCACGCCTGCCGGTCCCTGCACAAACAATTTATCTTTTCTGAACGATGTCACCGTCCCAGACGGGACTTCCGTTACGCCGAACGCTTCGATCAATAAGCAATGGCTGGTTCAAAATAGCGGCTCATGCGATTGGGACGCAACCTATCGCCTAAAATGGATTGGCGGCGACCCGTTGAACGCAAACGTTGAACAGCCGCTTTACCCAGCCCGCGCCGGAAC
>JADLCG010000198.1 GCA_020847355.1 Anaerolineales bacterium
ATAAGCAATGGCTGGTTCAAAATAGCGGCTCATGCGATTGGGACGCAACCTATCGCCTAAAATGGATTGGCGGCGACCCGTTGAACGCAAACGTTGAACAGCCGCTTTACCCAGCCCGCGCCGGAACGCAAGCTACTCTGCAAATCATCTTCACTGCGCCTGCCGAACTCGGCGCATACGAATCTGCGTGGCAAGCCGTTGACTCAAACGGCAATGTCTTTGGAGATTTGGTCTATATCAAAATTGAAGTCAATACTCCATAACCGATTTCGACTGAACTCTCTAACGCCAAAATTCAAATTCTAATTTTCTAACAAAACTCTTATCGCTCAAAGCCTACAAACCCCTTAAAATTTGAAATATCCAATAGCCCTATCTTTTAGGAGGAAAGCATGACTGATTCAACACAACAATTTACATTCAAAGCGGAAACCAAGCAGTTACTTAACATTTTGATTCACTCGCTATACAAAGACCGCGAAGTGTTTCTGCGGGAATTGCTCTCCAACGCGAGCGATGCGCTCAATCGCTTACGCTTTGAGATGGTCACCAACCGAGACGTGTTAGACGCAAACGCCGAATTGAAAATTCAAATCACAGCGGATAAAGACGCTGGAACGCTGGTAATTCAAGATACAGGCATCGGCATGACCCGCGAAGAAGCGATTGAAAATTTAGGGACCATCGCGCAATCCGGCGCGCGGAAATTCATCGAAGCCGCCCAAACTCAAAACGCCGATATTTCCAAAGTGATCGGTCAATTTGGCGTTGGGTTTTATTCGATCTTTATGGTTGCGGAATCGGTGCGCGTGACTTCGCGTTCTTTCAGAAAGGACGCGGAGGCGGTCGGTTGGTTTGCCACAGGCGAGGATAGTTATCAGGTGGACCGAGCAGAAATGAGCGAGAGAGGGACGCGCATTGAAATCAAACTCAAAGAAGATGCGGCAGAATTTACCGAAGAATATCGCCTCAAAAATATCATCCACAAACACTCAGATTACATCGGCTTTCCCATCTATATCGGCGAAAGTCAAGAAGCGGTCAATAAACAAAGTTCATTGTGGCGTACTGCCAAACAAGAAATTAGCGCGGAACAATATAAGGAATTTTATCGTCAGACCACGCTGGATTTTGAAGACCCATTGCTTCACATCCACCTCTCGACGGATGCGCCGGTGCAGTTGTATGCGTTGTTATATATTCCGAGTAAAGCTGAACGCGGCGTTTTTTCTTTGAGAAAAGACGATGGGCTGAAGCTATACACGCGCAATATTTTGATTGACGAATATAACAAAGATTTACTGCCTGAGTATCTACGCTTTGTTCAAGGCGTAGTGGATTCAGAAGATTTGCCGCTCAACGTCTCACGCGAGACTGTGCAAGCCAGCGGTTTGATGCCTAAACTGAAAAAAGTTCTCACTAATCAAGTTCTTCGTGAATTGGAAAATCTCGCTAAACAAAATATGGAAAGCTATCAAATCTTTTGGCGGGAATTCGGCGCGTATTTGAAGCAAGGCATTGCCGCCAATCCCGCCGAGGCGGAAGCGTTGCAACCGCTTTTGCGCTTCAAGACCAATCTAAATCCCGAAAATTGGTCTTCGCTCGCGGATTATGCCGCGCGTATGCCCGCCGAACAAAATGAAATTTATTACATTGTCGGCGAAGACCCTAAATCTATTTTACGAAGCCCGCACTTGGATTACTTTCAATCGCAAGGCACGGAAGTGTTACTGCTCACCGAGCCAATGGACGCTTTCATGCTAATGGGTTTGCACAAGTACAAAGAATATGACCTGAAAAATGTAGCCCAAGCGGAAGTAGCGACTCCGCAAACGCCGCAGAATCAGCCCGAAGCCGAGAAAATCCCAGATGCAGATTTCAACGCTTTGCTCGAACGCTTTCGGCAAGTCCTTGGGGAAAAAGTGACCGACGTGCGCGCCAGCCAACGGCTGTATCAATCCGTAGCGCGTTTGGCAGACGCAGATGCAAACGCCAACCCGGAGTTGCAACGCGTTTATAAATATTTGGGCAAAGAATACGAAATTCCAAAAAAGATTCTGGAGCTAAACCCCGCTCACCCCATTTTGAAGAATCTGCTTAGGCAAGCGGACGGCTCAGATTTACAAAGTATCGTCATTGAGCAGATCTATGAAAATGCTTTATTGGTGGAAGGCTTACATCCCGACCCATCCAGCATAGCGGCGCGGGTGCAACAGATCATTGAGGCGGCGTTGAAATAACGCATACATGCAAAACCCGCCTGCAAAACTCAATCAATTAACTTTTACCCGCTTTCTAGCCGCGCTTGCAGTTGTATTTTTTCATAGCGGAGGAGATTTTGGGTTCTTCAAAATTCCCGCCATCTTCACCGCCGGATTGGCGGCGGTTAGTTATTTTTATGTTTTATCGGGATTCGTAATGGCTTACGCCTATTATCGCCCGGAGCGTAAACTCAACTTGTTGAACTATGGTCTTGCCCGCTTTGCAAGAATCTATCCAATTTATATTTTTGCGTTCATCGTTACCTGCTTCTACTATATCAACGTCATCCCCAAGACCCGTTTCAAGGAATTCGCCGCCAATTTATTTTTATATCAGGCTTGGATTCCAAAATATTCAACTTCTTACAACATCACCGCTTGGTCGTTATCAGTTGAGGTGTTTTTCTACGCGCTCGTCCCCATTTTGATCTGGGTTGTCGCGCGCCAGCCGGTCCGCAGGTTGATTTGGCTTTCTGTAGGTTTTTGGGCGCTCAGTCAATTGATTCATTCCAGCTTAATTGTTCAATTCTCGTCCTCGCTCACCCCTCAATTTTTAGGCTACTTTCCGATCTTTCACCTAAACGCATTTTTACTCGGCTTCGTCGGCGGGATTTGGCATCTGCATCAGCCTGCGCCAATCGCGCGTTCTACCTCGCTCAACATAGCCCTGCTGATACTTGCGACAAGCGCAACGCTTTTCGCCCTTTACAGTAATCTTCACTACGGATTCGGCGCCACTTTCTCCCTAAACGTAGGTTTGCTTGCGCCATTGTTTTTAATCGTCATCCTGACGCTCGCATCAGATTCATCTTTTATATCCAAATTCTTCAGCCACCCCCGCTTAATCCTATTAGGAGACGCCAGCTACGCGCTGTACATTTTACATGTCCCTCTGCGCTGGTGGTTGGAGTATCTCTTCAGTTATTTTTCGATCTCTTTGGCGCCAGAAATTTTTCTATCCATTTATCTATCAAGCGTACTCATCGTCTGCGTCTTGATCTATAAATATGTGGAAGCGCCAGCGAAAGATTGGATACGAAACAATCCGGGTAAATTCTTATACTTTCTTCTAGACGTTATTTTGATTGCCGCAATGCTAAAGCTCGCTTTTATCATCAGGCTGGGCTTTCATGCTGGCGGGTTTGCTCTCACGCAAAGGTTCGTCATTTTTTTCGGCTCAGTGATTTTCCCGACTCTTTTACTAATATTAAAATTTTACAGAGCCTGTTCATGGCGTAAATTAGCGCTGGCGCTTTTCACAGGCGCGATTCTCTTATTCGGCCTTGCTTATTATGCCTGGCAAAAAGGCTGGGTAGAGGGATTTCCGCGCCCTATTTTGGGAGCGGCGCCCTTCTATATTTTTCTATCAATTTATCTTTCGCGTTTCATAATAAAGGTTTTGAACGCAAAACGATTTTTGCAAAGTAAATCAACCTAAAAGCTTTCCGCCACATATTCGCCCCAAACTGCGCGGAGGGCGTTGCAAATTTCGCCGAGGGTTAGATCGTTTTCCACGCATTCGATGAAGAGCGGCATAAGATTTTGCGAACCTTTGGCGGCGGCGGTCAGTTTTGCGAGCAAAGCGCTTGTGTTGTTTGGGTCGCGCTTCTCGCGCAGTTGCTTCAAGCGTTCCTTTTGACCAATCTCAATCGCTGGGTCCACTTTGAGGCGCTCCAGCGTAATCGCTTCGTCCACTTGAAATTGATTCACGCCGACGACAATTTGTTCTTTGCGTTCAATCGCTTGTTGCGCCGCGTATGCCGCGTTTTGAATTTCGTTTTGCATGAAACCGCGTTCAATGGCAATGGTCGCGCCGCCCATTTCTTCAATTTGAGCGATGTATTTTTCCGCGGCAGTTTCAATTTGATCGGTCAACTGTTCGATGAAATAAGCGCCAGCCAGCGGATCAACCGAATCGGCGGCGCCAGATTCGTAGGCGATGATCTGTTGCGTCCGCAATGCCACGCGGACGGATTTCTCAGTCGGAAGCCAGAGGGCTTCATCCATTGAATTGGTATGTAAAGATTGCGTGCCGCCCAAAACTGCCGCCAGCGCTTGGATCGTCACGCGCGCCACGTTGTTTTCAGGTTGTTGCGCGGTGAGCGTCGAACCGGCAGTTTGCGTGTGAAAGCGTAATTGCCAAGCGCTTGGTTTTTGAGCCTTGAATCTTTCGCGCATAATTTTCGCCCACAGCCGGCGCGCGGCGCGGAACTTTGCGACTTCTTCCAGAAAATTATTATGCGCGTTGAAGAAGAATGAAATTTGCGGCGCGAAATCGTCTATGGCTAAACCGGCTTTCAAGGCGGCTTCTACATAGGCGATGCCATTTGCCAGCGTGAAAGCCACTTCTTGGACGGAAGTTGAGCCAGCCTCGCGGATGTGATAACCAGAGACAGAGATCGTATTCCAGTTGGGGACTTCCTGCGCGCAGAATTGGAAGATGTCCGTGATCAGGCGCATGGAAGGTTCGGGCGGGAAGATGTACGTGCCGCGCGCGACATATTCTTTGAGAATATCGTTTTGAATCGTACCGCGTAGCTGATTCATTGCCACGCCTTGTTTCTTCGCCACTGCAATATACATCGCCAATAAAACGCCCGCCGGAGCGTTGATTGTCATGGACGTGGAAACTTTATCCAACGGAATTTGCTCGAGGAGTTGCGCCATATCGTGAATGGATGAAATCGAAACGCCCACTTTGCCCACTTCCCCAGCCGCAATTGGGTCGTCCGCATCGTAGCCGATCTGTGTCGGTAAATCAAAAGCGACGCTTAATCCCGTTTGCCCTTGCGCCAATAAATAGCGATAACGCTTATTCGATTCTTCAGCCGTGGAAAATCCGGCGTATTGCCGCATGGTCCAAAAGCGCGAACGATACATGGTAGGCTGAACGCCGCGCGTGAAGGGATATTCGCCCGGGAAGCCTAAGCGCTCTTCGTAAGCCGCATCCGCTTGGAGCGGGAGCGCGAGGCGCGGCACTTCGATCCCCGAGGTAAATTCAAATTTTTCTTTGCGTTCCTTGAATTTATCCAAAGATTTTTTGAGCGTGTTAGCTTGCCATTTTTTATATTGTTCAGCGAGAGACATAAAGCGCCCTTTCTTATCCAAGTATACAACCAGCCGCCAAACAGCAGTATGAGAAATAACACCAAATTGCGCGAAAGATGTCATTGGATTTTATGTGTTAAACTTATGCAATCCCGAGAAATTCAAGGAAAGTTTTATGGAAATCTGTTACCTGATTGCATTCCCGGATGCAAATGATGCGCCGCATACCATCGGCGAAAAACTCATTAAGGACGCTCCCTATTTTCAAGCCACAGAAATTGACGTAGCTCCGCTGGGCGAAGAAACTGTGATTATTGAAAGCCATGCCGTCAATGTGACGCGCCGCTCTTACGATAAGCGGGTACAACTACTCGAATGCCGCTTCATTCTGAAAGACCCGTTCGCGGTTTCCGTTTTACAAGAGCGCGCCCGCATCGAAAGCGCTTTGAAGAGTCGTTACATTCCAGAAGTTTACCGCGAGAACGGCATGTATGAAGAATATATCATCCTACTCGTTCAGGGAATCAAGACCGCGCCGGATCAGTGGATTGACAAACACGCCTTCGCGCTGGCAAAATTCATCCGCTCGCAACGCGAAGTTTTCGATAAAAACGAAGTGGCTGAAATTCTCAGTTCGCGCACGCGTTATTCCGCTAAAGATTTAACGCTGGTAGATTGGGAAGGCGCGGTCATCATTGCGCCGGATTCGGATTTTCAATCCGAAATTACGCTCTTCAAAATTGGCAATTATCAACTCTTGCGCTATCGGATGTTGGATCAAACTATTGAAGAGATGTTGGATAAACTCCACGCCGCATTCTTCAAGAATAAAAAGCGCTTCCGCCCCACGCGCGGAATTTTGCGCCAAATCGCCGAACATCGTCTGGAAGTGATGATGGATTTTGAACGCGCCGAGCAATATATGCTCCTCATCGGCGATTGGTACACCGCCAAACTTTACGAAGTCATCCAAAGCGAACTGTATCTCGCGGATTGGAAGCAGAGCGTCCGCTCCAAATTAGATAATCTTGAAAACATCGTCAGCACAATCAAAGAGAACTTCAGCATTTCATGGGAAAATTTTCTCGACCAGGTGCAAATGTATCTATGGTTACTGATGCTCCTCGGCTATCTCTACTTATATTTTGTAGACGCCGGCTGGATCGCAAAGCCATAAGTTTTCGTTTAATTTCAAATCTGAAAACCGGCGACCCAAAAGGGCATGATACACTCACTAAGGAAATAAAAAATAAGGAGACCTTAGATGAATCGTCTAAAAATTTTGCTCGCCGCGTTCGCTTTATTTTTCTCCGTGTTGGCATGCCAAACCTTCGCCGATGACGAAACCGCCGAAGAAGAATGGACTACCGTCACTGAAGCTCCAGCCACGGAAGCGCCGGCGACAGAAGCGCCAGCCAGCGAAGACTCATTAGTCTGCCCGGCGTTGATCAATCAAGTGATGGAGTTAGCCTCCGGCACAGGCGAAGAAGCGGAAACCGTCCCAACTAAATTTGACGAAGAGGTTACGCTCGTCACTTACACGGTCAACGGCGATGAAATCTCCGATCCAAAACTGGAAAGCGTCTCTGCAGACCTTGAAGCGCTCCAAGCGGATGAAGCGGCGCAAAAACAAGTTTGGGAATACTACGCGGCCATCATCCCCGCCGACTATAGAACTTCGATTGTTGAATACTCCATCTTCACCGACGGCATGTACAATACGCTGGCTTCCGTCGTCCAGACTCAAAACGACCCGGAAAAATGGGCTCTGCAAATAGACCTTGC
Source organism: Anaerolineales bacterium (assembly GCA_020847355.1). GTDB lineage: Bacteria > Chloroflexota > Anaerolineae > Anaerolineales > Villigracilaceae > Villigracilis. The sequence goes on from JADLCG010000198.1 coordinate 7,095, forward strand.
AGACTCAAACAATTACTACATATTAACCCCCACCCTCCTTCACGAGTTCGCGCACTTACTTTCTTTGGGGTCAAACCAGATCCCGCCCAGTTTGGCTGTTTTCAACAATCCCGAAGATAACGACATCTATCTCAAAGAACTTTCCGCCTGCCCAAATTATTTCGCCACCGAAGGCTGCGCCAAACCCGATTCGTACATCAACGCCTTCTACAATCAATTCTGGGCAGACCTGCATGATGAGTGGAGCGCCATCAACCGCGAAGAAGACCCCAATAAACGTCAGGAACAACTCGACGCTTTTTACACAAAATATGAAGATCACTTCATCTCCTCCTACGCCGCCACCAGCCCCGAAGAAGATTTAGCCGAATCCTGGTCCGTTTTCATCATCAACACCAAAGCCGAAGGCGATTCCATCATGGAACAAAAGAATCGCTTCTTCTATAATTATCCAGAATTGGTTGAACTACGCTCCAAAATCCTGAACAACATTTGCACAGCGCTCCCAGAATACGAAAAATGAATCTAGCCAAACTTCCCATTCTCGAATCCTATTGGGTTCAACCCAAGCGCTTCCTCGCCGGAGAATACCCGGGCGCGCGCGAAACTGAAACCGCGCGCCGCCGCATAGACGCCTTCCTCGAAGCGGGAATCAACGCCTTCTTCGATCTCACCCAGCCGCACGAGCATGTGCCTTACGAGGGCATCTTGAAAGAACAAGCCCGCGCCTACGAAGTGGACGCGCAATACCAGCGTTTTTCAATCCCAGACCATCGCGTGCCTTCCGCCGCCACCATGCAAACCATCCTCAACGCCATGGACGAAGCGCTAAACAATGGGCGCAATATTTACGTCCATTGTTGGGGCGGCATTGGGCGCGCCGGTATCACAGTGGCATGTCACCTTGTGCGGCAGGGTCTGAGCAATGAACAGGCGTTAGAACGTCTCAACCAACTCTACAAAACCAGACCCGCCAACCCGTACTATCCGCGCTCGCCAGAAACCCAAGAACAAATAGATTTTGTGATGAACTGGCGCGAAATTCCTCAGGCGACACATCCCAGCCAACAAACCTTTTGCGAAGGATAAATTTCCGCTTCTTACTTAACTTTTGCCTGTCCGCCCGCCCAAGCTTCTGCCCAGCCTGAGCAAACAGAACCCTGCCCCAGCGGAGTTAGAAGCGCCGTCAAATTAATCAAACTTAAGTGCAAGGTAGGCGGTCAAAAAACGGAAGTATAATTTTATCCAGCAATTGGAGGCTTTTTTTCATTGGAAACTTATCAACACGAAGAGCCAGCGCAAACGACGCCGCAACCCGCCGCAGAAGAAGAAATTCACTGGAAGCGCTTCCTCCTCGACTTAGCGCAAACGCTGGGCTTGGCGATTATTCTGTTTATCGGCATCAATCTCATTTCGGCGCGCGTGCGCGTGGATGGAACCAGCATGGTTCCCACTCTGCAAGACGGCGAGTTTGTGCTGGTTAGCAAATTATCGTATCGCTTCAGCGAGATCGCGCGCGGCGATATTATCGTCTTTCATTTTCCGCGCAACCCTGACGAAGATTTGATCAAACGCATCATTGGGTTGCCCGGCGATCGCGTAAAAATCCAAAACAATCAGGTCTTTGTCAACGACGTTCAACTAAACGAGCCGTATATTGCCGAAGAGCCAGGCTACGCGGGAGCATGGCAAGTGGAACCGCAAACGCTATTTGTTTTGGGCGATAATCGTAATAACTCTTCCGATTCGCATTCCTGGGGCTTGCTCCCCATTGAAAAAATAGTCGGCAAAGCCGTGCTAATTTATTGGCCCCCGCGTTTTTGGAAGATGATCGAGCATACTGATGTTTTTGCTACCCCCTAAGAGATTAAGATGAGCGCTGACGAAAACCTTTCAAACGTTGCTTCATATCCCTGCCCCGAATGTATAGTGGGCGTGATGCGCCCGCGAACGATCACCTATTTCACTTGGCTGGGGCAGGAACTGATCACCGTGCCGAATTTTCCGGCTTGGGTTTGCGATCTGTGCGGTAAACGCGAATATGACAATCAAGCCATTGCTTGGCTCAAGATGTTGCTGAATCCAAATACGGGCAAGCCTACGCCGCATAAACATCCAGCCAACTTACGCGCCAATTCGCGGCTTAACCCTCACCCCCCTCTCACCCCCGACTCTTAGGAGCTTTATTATGGCGATGGATACCTCCCCACGAACCTTTCGTTTTCTCTCTTCGGACGTTCTCACCTCAGGATACCGAATCGTGGGCAAGGTGATGGCGACCAGCCACGGCGTGATGGGTATGCTCAACGACAGTACGCATTCTTCCATAGATATCAATGACGCGCGCATGGCGCGTTTACACATGCCGACAAAATTGGTGGATCACTTTGAACTAGTGCGTATGATGAAAAAACAAGTTCACGCCCTATGCTTAAATCGGCGCGAGGATTTAGGTCCGCAGGCGCTTGTGCGCGGCGGCTATACCAAAACTATGGAATATCCGATTCGCGTCGCTACGCAAATGTTTGAGATAGAAGGCGTGATGGAATTGCCCGGGCGCTTCGATTTCACCGCCATGATGGCGGAAGGTTCGCGGGAATTCATCCCCATTTTCAACGCTACCGTCACCGCCATTTTGATACCCAACTTCCGCGTGGAAAGCTCGGCTTTGCTGGTCAACCGCTCAAAAATAGATTTAGTCGCTTTATTAAATCAAAGGGTTAAACCGGAAAATTAATCCCTCAAACTGCTTGACTGCCAAAGGGTGGGATGATACAATCCGCCCGCTCAAAAAATAGAGCCTCTGCCCCCATCGTCTAGTGGACTAGGACGCGGCCCTTTCAAGGCCACGACCGGGGTTCGAATCCCCGTGGGGGCACCTGCAAAAAAGCCGATGCATAATCGGCTTTTTGATTCCTTGCTTAGGCTTGAGAATTTTCACCGCAACTTTCATTATTTTTTTTTCGTAAGCCATAGTAGATTTAACATCTCTTTTCAAGGAGTAAGGATGACTCTCAAAAGATGGCTATACAAAGGTAACCGCCCAAACTGGATTGCAAAATTCATTAATCACGGCTATGCAGCGCTTCATTCAGCCGGGCTTTTTCCAAACTACATGGTCACGCTGGAAGTGATCGGCAGGCAATCACAAAAAGCAATTCGCTTTCCGCTGGCTATGGTCACGGTGAATAGAGAGCGGTATCTCGTCTCCATGCTGGGAAAGGACGCCAATTGGGTATTAAATCTTAAAGCCAACGAAGGTAAAGCGCGCTTGATTCACGGCATTCAAGAGGAAGTAATTCTGGAAGAAGTAAATAT
>JADLCG010000199.1 GCA_020847355.1 Anaerolineales bacterium
TGATTGACGCTCTCGTAAAAGATATGTATGGCGGAAGCGGCGTCAAAGCGGATTGGAATATAGCGAGCGAGTTAGCGAAGCAATATAAATTTTTATTGGCGGGCGGACTCACGCCAGAGAATGTTGCGGATGCCGTTAGCAGAGTCAAGCCTTGGGGCGTGGATGTGGCTTCGGGCGTTGAATCAAGCCCAGGCGTTAAGGATGAGGCGAAAATGATTCAGTTTGTAAAAGCCGTTCGAGCGGTCGAAAATCAAAAGTAGGAAGAGTCGTTATGTCAACTTTATTAAACCCAAAATTTGGAAAATATGGCGGGCAGTTTGTGCCAGAGACATTAATGCCCGCGTTGATTGAATTGGAAGAAGCGTTTGTCGCTTCACGAACCGACGCTGAATTTCAGAAAGAATTTAATAAATTGATGGCGTCGTTCGTGGGCAGACCCACGCCGTTGACCTATGCAAAAAGATTATCCGAAAAATTAGGCGGCGCACAAATTTATTTGAAGCGTGAAGATTTAGCGCACACGGGCGCGCATAAAATCAATAACGCCTTGGGGCAAGCGTTGTTGGTGAAACGCATGGGTAAGAAACGCATTGTTGCCGAAACGGGAGCGGGTCAACATGGCGTGGCGTCCGCAACTGCGGCGGCGTTGTTAGGTTTGGAATGCGTTGTGTATATGGGTTCGGTGGATATTGCGCGGCAAGAACCCAATGTGTTTCGCATGAAATTATTAGGCGCGGAAGTGAAACCTGTTAACTCGGGAACAAAAACTTTGAAGGACGCGATCAATGAAGCGATCCGTGATTGGGTGACGAATGTGCGCGACACACATTATTTATTGGGCTCAGCATTAGGACCACATCCGTACCCGACAATTGTGCGCGAGTTTCAATCCGTGATTGGAACAGAAGCGCGCGAACAAATTTTATTGGAAGTTGGACGATTGCCCGATACCGTGATTGCTTGTGTGGGCGGCGGCTCAAATGCAATTGGAGTCTTCAGCGGGTTTGTGGATGATGGAGATGTTGAATTGATCGGCGTTGAAGCGGGCGGGAGCGGAATTGATTCAGGAAAACATGCGGCGCGCTTCGGCGATGCGACCAAAGCCAAAGTGGGCGTGATTCATGGTACGCGAACGTATGTCTTGCAAGATGCCGATGGTCAAATTGCCGAGACGCATTCTGTTTCGGCTGGCTTGGATTATGCGGCGGTTGGCCCCGAACATGCTATGCTTCGAGATAATGAACGGGCATTTTATACTTCCGCAACAGACGAAGAAGCGTTGAGCGCTTTTCATACATTGTGCCATACTGAAGGCATTATCCCTGCGTTAGAGTCCTCTCATGCTATTGCGGAAGTTATCAAGCGGGCTTCTACAATGCGGAAAGATCAAATTGTTTTGGTGAATTTATCGGGCAGAGGCGATAAGGATTTGAATACAGTGATTAATGAGACGGCTAAGAATCTTTGACGCTTAAGCCGTTGAGCGGGTAGACTCGTCAAAAAACGCAATGGAGAAAAAATGGACGCAACTTTACAAATCCTTCAAGGAATCGGCTACTTATTTTTATTAACGCTTTTGATAGTCTTCTGGAGAAAGGTAGTTCGCCGCGAAGAAATTCGTTCATTTTGGATGTTGTTTGCAATGGCATGGACTCTCAATCTGCTTGGCAATATTGCTTGGGCAATTCACGATGTGACGGCAAACTCGCCATTAGATACTTTCTCCGCAGTGGACTTGTTCTATATCTCGCGTTATCTGTTACTTGGCATCGCTATTTGGTTATATCCCAACTCGTTGAAGCGGCAAACTGGAATTTGGGCGGGTGTTGCAATCACCCTTACAGCGCTGTTGGTTTGGACGATTTATTTCAACCCAGCCATGCGGCTTCGCGCAGGCGATTGGGTCAACTTTTTGGGTTTGGCAATTTACCCCATATTGGATGCTTTGTTAATCGTCTTTGCCTGGTTTAGGTTTCGCTCGGCGCAGGGCAATGGGCAAAATAAATTTTTCCTGCTTTTGTTGGGCGCGATGGTTTCTTACGGAATTGCGAACACGCTCAACCTCACAAATTACGTTTTCCCAGCGGCAAACGGCGAATTACTGCCAAATATTTTTTGGATTTTGACCGATACGCTTTTGTTGGCGCTGGCGCTTGGACCGTATAAATTTACGAACGATAAGGAATGAAAATGACAAACCGAATTGAACAGGCGTTCAAAAATAGACCGATTTTTATGCCTTATTTTCCATTGGGCTATCCAAATTTAGAAATATCTATTGATGTGATTGAAGCGCTCGCCAAAAACGGCGCGGACTTGATTGAAGTTGGGCTATCTTTCTCCGACCCGCTCGCCGACGGACCCGTGATTCAACAAGCGACTCAAGTCGCTTTGGAAAATGGCATCACGATCCAGAAAGCTTTGGCGGCTGTCAAAGAAATCCGCAAACGCGGCGTGGAGATTCCATTAATTTTGATGGGCTATTACAATCCAATGCTGGCTTATGGACTGGAGCAATTTGTCCGTGATGCTCAAGAAGCGGGCGCAGATGGATTCATTGTCCCAGATTTGCCAGCCGAAGAATCCAGCGAGTTTGAAAATGCCGTTGGCGATTTACCTTTGATCAGAATGCTCGCGCCAACTTCATCGTCAGAAAGAATGGAAAAAATTGCCAGAAAAGCCAAAGGCTTTATATATCTTGTATCTGTTACAGGCATTACTGGCGAAAGAAAAACAATTGCGGACGGTTTATCAGATTTGATTGCCAGCGTGCGAGAGCATACGTCTGTACCTGTATGCGTTGGTTTTGGAATCGGGACTCCCGAACAAGCCAAAGAAGTTGGCGCGATGGCAGATGGAGTCATTGTGGGAACGGCTTGCGTGCGAACGATTGGAAGTAGTGAGAATCCAGTAGAAACGGCGAAAGAGTTTGCAGGTCAGTTTCGAGGCGCGTTAAGTAAATAAGTTTTATGCTTTCTCAATTATCCTGATTTAATATTTTGATGATTGCTTCTCGAATTTCATTTAGCTTTTCTTTTTTCAACGCGCCTTCAATAGAAACCATCAAACCTTCATTGGCTGTGAAAAGTTTAGATGGACGTGCGTAACTTTGTAATCTTAACATGCCTGATTCAAAATCAGTTTGGGCAATGACAATAGCTTGAGTATCACCATAAGGATTGCTCGTGATTTGACATAATATCCAATCGCTTTTGTTGGCGCGTGCTAAAACAACTGCTGGGCGTACTTTATTTTCTGAAAGGTCAGAAAAAGGAAATAGAAGAACAACTATGTCGCCTGCTGAAGGTACGACCATGCTTCGTCCTCCTCTGGTCTTAACCAACCTTCTGCAAGTGATGATTCGCTGAGCAAAGCCGTTTCAGCAACATATAGAGCAGGCTCATCTAAAACGATCACTAAGGCGCGTCTTGTGCCTTGAATGGATATAGGTTGTAGAATCTTTATATTTCCCGCTTCATCAATCAGAGCCTCAACAGTTAACATGGTTTCTCCTTTTCAAAAGCATGTAAAATTATACTATGCACTGGCTTGCGTGCGAACGATTGGAAGTAGTGAGAATCTAGTAGAAACGGCGAAGGAGTTTGCTAGGAGCTTTAGAAATTCATTACAATAAATCGGCGGACTAAAGTCCTGCCTCAGTTCATGAAAGTCTGCTAAAGCAGACTCGTTGATTAGCCCGCAGGGCTTCCATGTATTGAGCGAGGGCTTTAGCCCAGCGATGTTGGCGGATAGATCAATTGTGGGAACGCTGGCAAAAAAAGAGAAATCCGCGTTATTTCGTGTTCAAAAATAATTTCCAATAAGGTCTATTACATCCTTGCCTTGATTGCCAACCCGCCAACCACGCTACTCATTGTATTGAGCGAGGGCTTTAGCCCAGCGATGTTGGCGGATAGATCAATTGTGGGAACGCTGACAAAAAAAGAGAAATCCGCGTTATTTCGTGTTCAAAAATAATTTCCAATAAGGTCTATTACATCCTTGCCTTGATTGCCAACCCGCCAACCACGCTACTCATTGCATTAGACTCTTTGACTTTATCTTTGCCAAATAAACGCGCAAGCATATTGGTAAACAGCGGAATATTCGACGAGCCGCCCGTTTTCACTACTGCGTCAATCTGATTAACTTCAAGCCCTGATTTTGCCAAGGTGTCGAGTAAAACTTTTTCCACTTCGTTGAGATAATGTTTTATATCCGCTTCAAATTGATAGCGGGTGTACATTTCCCATAAGGCGATGTTTTTATCTTCAAGGTTGATAACGGTTGCGCCTGCTTTTGAAAGCGCAATCTTGCCCGCTTCGACGCGATTGTAAAAGGTGAAGGCGAGGTCATTGTAGATTAACTCTTCTAATGCTTTTAATCGAACAGGCGCGATCTTCGCGTGAATGGCTTTTTGCAAAACGGTTCGATTGATCGGCGTGCCCAACTCTGGGAGCGCCATCCAATCAGGAATGGCGTGAATCATTTCCAGAATTTCAGGATGATGTTTGACGCGCCCATAACCAAAGTGGGGGAGCATCCGTTTCTCAATGATCGTCCGATCAAAATCACTGCCTGCAATGTCCACGCCGCCGCTGGCATATATTTTGCGATTCTTCGCGTTGCCCAAACGCATCACGGCAATATCGAGCGTCCCGCCGCCGAAATCAAAGATGATCACATTCTGTGGTTTTGAAATGGATTGTTCATAATACAGCGCGGCGGCAATCGGCTCCAATTCAAAATCTATCTCTTTGAAGCCTGCTTCGCTTGCCGCTTGCCTTAATGTCGCTTCTGCCTTTTTATCTTGCTCAGGCGCTTCGGAAAATTTGACGGGTCTGCCCAACGTGACGGCATCAATTGATTCGCCAAGTACATCTTCCGCACGATCTTTGAGTAAAGTTAAATAGGTCTTTGCTAAATCGCCTGGCGTGTAATAGCGCTCAAAAATTTTTGTGCCGCGATAGCCTTCTTTGCGTAAGGCAGTCTTGAGATATTGCAGTAAGCGCCCAGGCTTGAGTTCGTCCACATAGACATAAATATCGCGCACATAATGCATGTCTGCGCCGCGATAATCAATTTCGCCAGCCCATTGTTTTACAAAGCGCCGCTGACGATTGACATTGTCGCGATAATATGCTTCTGTAGCTTCTTGTCCTAAATAAGCGCGATATTCTTTCGTGATGTATAAAACGGTTTTGATAACTTCTGGCTGAACATTTTTCGGGTCAACGGGCAACAAACGCACTTGTTGACCGTCATAAATGGCAACGCCAGAATTGGATGTGCCGAAGTCTATGCCTACTTTGAGACTCATGACGCGCCTCGCTTCTTAACCTCAGCTTGAATCAGCCCAACGGACAGGACCCAACCCTCAGCGGGGACTGAACCGCTCCCCATAATCGCTTGAGCGTCATAGATGTTGATTCTTCCCGAAGCGTCCAAGATCGCAACTCGATCTGCATCATTGACTGCGACTGCGCCCATGAAACGCGTGCCTTGTTCCAATCGCCCGGCTGGAATGAGCGCTTGCCCTTTTGAATTTGCCGATTTTGGAATTTCAAGATCCTTGCCTGCGCGATGAATCACTTTGCCGTTTTGAGTTACGCATAACAAAGATGAATTCGGCGGAAGGATAAATGCTCCGATCACATAATCGTTTGCCGAGAGTTTGAGACGCTCTTCGGTTGTATAAGATAAATCTTCCACATCTAAAGCGACGGTCTTGCCTTCATAAGTAACCAAAGCCGCAATATCCTTCTTGCGTGCCAGCGTCAAGCCAAACGGCTGATCGGATTTGTGGATTGCGCCTTTGCCAAGAAAATGATTATGCAGAATAGATTCGGATAAAGAACTCAGCGCTTTTTTTGCGAATCCACGCCGGCTGATTTGCAAAAAGAAATCGGCAAGCGGAAGATGCGAAAAGGGGATAACGCAAGCCAACGCTTCGCCTGCATGTGGTTCATTTGGAAGCGCCGCTTCTTCCCAAGCCCATGCGCCGCCAATTTGGGTTAGGGGAATGTCACTTGCTAAATAAGTTTCAACGCGACCTGACGTAAAAAGCAAAAGTAAATTTTCATTGGAAGGAATGGTTAGGAGGCGCGGCGGTTCTTGGTCTGTGACAATTTCTCCCTTAAGCGCGCCGACTTCTTTTGTAGCATTGTCCAATTCAACGCGCAGGATTCTGCCTAGGGCGTTGTAGATTAACAAGTTAAGAGTCGATGCGTCTGCTTCTGGCGTAGGTAAATTTGCCAGCGTTGATTCGTCCACGCCGAAGCGACGCTTGAACATATCCAATTGATATTCAAGATGGGCGATGCGTTTTTGATATTCCTCCACACGAGTTCCATTTTCGAGGGCGATATTCTCTGCCAGCAATTCTTCGTTTTGTTCAGAGAGTTCGCGCAAGCGTCTCACCACTAGCCTGACGATTGTAGCGGCTGATTCGGGTCTTTCTTCGACTTCTTTCATCCACTCATCAATTTTGCTCGCGAAAGACATGATCGGGTCTCCTTTCAGGGGAA
>JADLCG010000200.1 GCA_020847355.1 Anaerolineales bacterium
AGCGGAGCTAACCAAGTCCCTTGGATATATGCCACTGAAACAATGCGGCTAAAGTGAATATGCGAGTGCGAAAAAGCGATCAGCATCGCCGCCAGGAAAGCGACGCGCTTGCCAGTCATCCAGCGCGTGAGCAGATAAACGCAAGGAATCGCCAACACGCCGCCAATGGCGGGCAGTAAGCGCAAGGCGAAAGCGCTGTTATTTCCAAATATCTTCAAACCGATATTAATCAACTGAAGATATAACGCGCCAAAATTTTCCCACAAGGCAAAGGGATTTGCCAGCGAATCGGAAATTGAACTTTGGGCGAACAAGCCCACCAAGCCCTCATCGCCATCCAGCACGCGCGGCGATTCGCCCAAATGATAAAAGCGTAGAATAACGCCCAAAAGCGTCACGCCCAGCACAGTTAGAATTTCGGCGCGATTTTCCCGCAACCATGCCACAAATGTCTTGAAATCAACCTGCACGTTGAAAAACGCATAAAAATACACAACCGCGCTCAACAACCAAACCGTCACCAGCGGGATGAAGTTGATTCGCGCAAAGTTCAGCAGTTTTGCGTTGGCAAACGTCACCACAAAGGACAGCAAAAAAGCGCTCATAATCCAGAGCGGCTGATCTCGAAACAAAATAAACTGTGAAACTTTTATAAAAAAGGGGGTGGGCTTAATGAGTTGGCTCAGCCCAATGACCGCGATCCCTAAAACCGTCAACCAAAAATAAGGCGGGACCCAAACTTCATCGGACGGCTTAGAAAACACCAAAAGTTGGCTAAGCAGAATAAAAAAAATGCCTATAAAAGCGACAAACCGTTTGATATTGCCGACATCCCCCCGCTCTTCCGGTTTTGTATCGGTCATCAGTTTACCTCCAATGTGGAATTGAAAAATTAAGGATTATTTTTTCTAGGTTTGTTCCTTGAAGAGTTTTTGATTATACACAAGTTTGACGGATTGGCTCAAAAAATTTCAAGTTTGCAAAGATTAACTAAAATTATTTTAATATAAATTCGGAATGTTAACAAATCCTGAAATTCATGTATAATTCAAGAAATCCGCAAGGATGATTTCTTGAAAAACTTCTGCCGCTCCCGCGGCCTTTGCTCGAACTTGACTGGACTTTGGCGCACCGCCTCCCTCCAATTTTTGGGAGTTACCTTGTGAAGTATCAACCGCGTAACTTTGACGGCTTCACCCAACAACTTATGCTGAGCATGACGCAACACCGCCGCATAATTTCATCCACACCCTCCCCGCTTCTCGCTTAGACTTGGGGAACTGGTTGCCTACCCAGACATTTTCACAGCCGAGGCCGATTCGTTCGGCAGACTCGGCTGTGTTCGTTTAAAAATGGAGCTATGCAAAAGATAACCGCTATTGAGCCGCAGAAGAACCGCAACCGGCTGAATATTTATCTGGATGGAGCGTTTGCCTTTGGGCTGGCGCGCATCACCGCCGCGTGGCTCAAAGTTGGCGATGAACTGAGCGCCGAAAAGATCGCCAAACTCCAAGCCGAGGATGCCCGCGAACGAGCCTTACAACAGGCGTTGCTGTTCCTAAGCTATCGCCCGCGTTCGGAAAAAGAAATTCGGCAGAATTTGAGCAAGCATGAAATCCCCGCCGAGATCGTTGAAGAAACGCTTCAACGCCTGAGAGCGGATGGGCTTGCCAACGACGATAAATTTGCCCGCGTATGGGTGGAAAATCGCAACACCTTCCGCCCGCGCAGTCGCCGCGTATTGGCGCTGGAGCTTCGTCAAAAAGGGCTTGACGATGAGGTTGTCCAATCTGCCGTAGCAGATGTGGATGAAAATGCTCTCGCGTACGAATCCGCTCAAAAAAGAGCCGCCAGATTCAAAAGTCTGGAATGGAGCGCGTTTCGTAAAAAATTATCAGAATACCTTGCGCGGCGCGGCTTTCCGTATGCGGTCATCGCTCCAGTCGTCTCACGGATTTGGAACGAAACCCATGCGGACGGCAAATATTTTGAAGATAACGAGGATATAACATGAATCCGATCAGCGTAATATTAATTGTAGTTCTAGGATTATTGATTGGCGCCGGGCTTGGATATTTTGTTAGAAAATACCAAGTGGATCGCGCCAATAAAGCCAAGCAGGAAAAAGCCGACGATATTCTCAAAGCCGCCAATTCACAGGCGCGTTTGATCGAAAGCGGCGCGCGCGATAACGCGACCAAGATCGTCCAAGCCGCCGAATCTGAGATGAAAGAACGGCGCGTGGAACTCAACCGCGAAACTGAACGCTTAGATAAACGCCGCGGCGAACTGGACGCGCGTTTTGACAAAATCGAACAACGCGAACAAACTTTGAATAAGCGTCAATCGCAAGTGGATAAGCGCGCAAATGAAATCGAGAAACTGCACGAAGATCAAGTTAAGAAACTTGAGCAAGTTGCCCAAATGACTCCCGAAGATGCGCGCAAAGAATTATTCGCGGCTGTGGAAAAAGAAGCCCGCGGCGATATGGCGCGGATTATGCGTCAGATCGAAGCCGAAGCCCGCGAAGAAGGCGAGAAACGCGCCCGCAAATTAATCGCCGACGCAATTCAGCGCGTCGCCTCAGAGCATGTAGCGGAAGTGACTCGCGCAGTGGTCACTTTGCCCAGCGAGGAAATGAAGGGGCGCATCGTGGGGCGCAATGGGCGCAATATCAAAGCCTTTGAGCAAGCCGCCGGCGTGGATGTGATCGTGGACGATACGCCTGACTCGGTGACGGTCTCTTGTTTTGATTCTGTGCGCCGCGAAATTGGTCGCCGCGCTTTGGCGAAGTTGATCTTAGATGGACGCATTCATCCCGCGCACATTGAAAAGATCGTGGAAGATGAAACCAAAGCCGTCGAGAAAATCATCAATGAAGCCGGCGAACAAGCCGCTTACGACGCGAACGTCTCCGGCATTCACCCTGAAGTGTTACGCATGATCGGGCGTTTGAAGTTCCGCACATCCTACGGGCAAAACCAATTGGCGCACGCGGTGGAAGTCTCCAAACTGGCGGGCATTCTCGCGGCAGAAATTGGCGCGAATGTAGAATATGCCAAATTGGGCGGCTTCCTGCACGATATCGGCAAGGCGATGGATCACAATCAAGAAGGGACGCACGCCGGTCTAGGCGCAGAATTTTGTAAACGCTATGGCGTGAATCCAATCGTCGTCAACGCCATTGCCGCCCACCACCATGAAGTGGATCAGGAAACTGTGGAAGCGGTGATCACCGAAGCGGCGGATGCGATCTCCGGCGCGCGCCCCGGCGCGCGGCGCGAAGATTTGGAAGCGTACATCAAGCGCATCCGCTCGCTCGAAGAAATGTCGCTTTCGTTCCCGGGCGTGCAACAAGCCTTTGCTATTCAAGCCGGGCGCGAGGTGCGTATTCTGGTCAAGCCGGAGACGATTGACGACTTAGGTTCGGCGCGGCTGGCGCGCGATATCGCTAAAAAGATTGAAGAGACCATGCAATATCCGGGTCAAATTCGCGTAACGGTCATCCGCGAAACGCGCTCGACAGAATACGCCAAATAACCCATTGCAAGGTAATTACAAACCAAAGACCCCATTTCGCAAAGCGGTAAAATTAATTTTATTCGCATGGTTGAAAATGGGGTCTTTCTATTTCTCGCTTAGTGGCACAAGCCACAGCGCGGATACGCGCAGTTGGCATTTTTTGAGCATACCGCCGCACAAAACGCAAGTTTTCTAGCGCCGAATAGCGCTATACTTTTCGCTATCTAAATAAAATTCAAGTCTTTCAGAGGAACGTCTCCATTGGATGCAAACCTGATTGAAGCCCAGCGTAACCTAAAGACAACCTCAACGCCTCTCCCCTGGTGGACTTGGATATTGCCCTTTTTCATCGCCAACCTCGGCACTTGGCTCTCCCTCGTTTTTAAAACCAATTTCGGCATTTCGCTTTGGTACTTTCCCGTTGCCTTGGGCATAGTTCTCATTTATTGGTGGGGACCGCGCGTTTTATTGGGCATTTATCTCAACACGTTAATTTGTATGCCTTTGTGGGGCGTTTCATGGAAAGATGCTCCCTTCTACGCATTGCCGGAAACCATTGAAATTGGATTAAGCTGGCTGTTTTTCGTGCGTTTAGGGAATGGAAAAGTTTGGTTGCCGGATTTGGCAAATTTGGGAAAATTTCTACTTTTTGGTTCGCTCCTGCCCACCCTGATTGCCGATTCGTATTTAATCTTACTGCCTTATTTACATGGAACTTTTGATTCAAACTCGCTCTTGCTTGCAGTGCGCGTGATCGCCTCGGCAGACCTCACTACGCATCTGGTCATTACCGCCCCGCTCTTAATCTTGGCGACAAAATCTCTAGCGGATAAAAAACTCACCCATGTTCAGGAAGAAATTGCGCCCCAGCCGTTCCTGCCGGAGGGACGCAATTCCCGTCTCAATGGCATTTTCATCGCCGTCACTTTAGCCGCCGCCCCATTGGTGATGGCCGTCTTCCAACTGGCAGATTTACGCATCGGCTATGGCTTTTTTCTCGTGTTCCTCTCCGTGCGTTACGGCATTTCCATCGCCGCCGTGAGCGCGAGTTGGGTGGGATTGAACGCCATGTTTATCCCCATCCTAACTTCAAGATCGTTATACAGCGATAACTTTAGAGAATACATAGATATTAACTTCAACATGCTTTTTCTATGCGGAGTGCTGTTGATCATCGGGCGCGCCATCAGCGATTTTTTTGAAGAAATTGAAGAGCGTAAAAAGGCGGCGCAGAATCTTCTCAAAACCAAGGAACAATATAGAACGCTCTTTGAAGATTCGCCGATTTCGCTCTGGGAAGAAGATTTTTCCCAAGTTAAAAGTTACATTGATGATTTACGCAAAACAGGCGTCGCCGATTTTGAAACTTACTTTTCCGAAAATCCGCAAGCAGTTAGCGCCTGCGCCAAGCTGGTGAAAATTCTCAGTATCAATCAAGCGGCGGTTAAGTTAGAGCGCGCTCAAAGCAAGCAGGCTTTACTCGCAAATTTATATGAAGTCACCAACCCAAAATCGCTGAAAAATTTCAAGACTGAATTGCTCCAGATCGCTTCTGGGGCGCGCGCCTTCAAATTTGAGCAGAGCTACTTCACGCTTACGGATGAAGAAATTTACGTCAACGTCAATTGGACAGTCGCCCCCGGACACGCCGAGGATTATTCCAAAGTGATTCTCTCCATCGAAGATATCACTCACCGAAAAACCGCCGAAGAAGCGCTGCGCGCGGCAGAAGAAAAATATCGAACGCTCGTGGAGCAAATTCCGCCGATTGTTTATATCGCCAAAACGGATCAACATATCGGCACGACTTACATCAGCCCGCAAATAAAAACTTTAGGCTTCACGCAGGCAGAATGGTCCAGCGACTCTGAACGTTGGCTCAAGCAGGTCCACCCTGACGACAAAGAAAAAGTCTTAGCGGAAATTGAACGGATTACAGAGAGCGGCGAGCCTTTCAAATCAGAATATCGGCTGATGACAAAAAGCGGCGAAGCGCGTTGGATTTTAGATGAAGTGGTGGACGTAAAAGACGCGCAGGGAACGCCTTTATATCGCCAGGGCTTTATGTTGGACATCACTGCGCGTAAACTAGCGGAAGAGGCTTTGCTCTCGCGCGAAAAGTTTTTGAATCTGCTCAACGATATGACGCGCACCATTCTGCTGGCGGATGATTTCAAAGAAACGCTCAACCGCCTAGCTTATGACATGGCTAAACTGACCAACGCCGACGATTGTTATATCACGCGCTGGGATGAAAAACGCCAGCAAGCCATCTTCACCGCCAGCACAGTTCAAACCGAAATTCCAGAGCATCTGATCGCCCCTAACAATATGAACTTAACTGCGCCGGTCTTACGCACCGCACATGCGCTGGCGATTCCCGATGTTTTAAACTCGCCGTATATTAATCCTGATTTTATGCGGCAATATCCAACTCGTTCGTTGCTCAGCGCGCCTTTAATCGTTGGCGATCAAAAATTAGGCGCGGCGACTCTCGCGTTTAATACGCCGCGCCAATTTACCCAAGCTGAAATTGACCGCGCCGAACAGGTCGGCGCGCAAATTGCATTGGCTTTATGGAGCTTCAAGCAAACTTCGGAGATCCAACAGCGGCTAAAAGAAAGCAAAATCCTCACGCGGATTGGGCGCGCCCTCGGCGAAAGCGAAAGAGCGGGAGCGGGCGACGTATTACAGCTAATCGCCGATTCGGCGCTGGAATTAATCCCCGAAGCGAGTAAAAGCGTAATCCATCTTTTGGACGTAGACGAACAAGTATTGATTGCGCGCGCCATCTCAGGCTATGCGGCAAAAGAGAAAGAAAACGCTCGCGTGAAAATGAAACTTGGAGAAGGCGCGGCGGGCAAAGTGATTCGAGAAGGACGGGCGATTAACATTGGAGATATTGCGACTTCCGAAAATTTTATTTCAGGAAACGCCCCCCCAACTTTTAAATCGCTGTTGGTCGTGCCGATTCAAAGCGGCAAAAAAATAATCGGAACGATCAGCATCCATAGCGAAAGAATCAACGCTTTTTCAGCGGAAGAGACCGAACTGCTCAACGGGCTAGGCATTCAAGCCGCAATCGCGATTGAAAACACCAACCTCTTTGACGCTACGCAACAAAGTTTGAAAGAAGTGGAAGCTTTATATAAAATCAATCAAGGTTTAGCCGCCTCCTTAGACGCGGACGAATTGATTCAAGACGTCATCAAACTGCTTCAACAAAATTTTGGGTATTATCACGTCCAAATTTATCTAAGAGACCCTGAAAACAGCGAATTACTTTTACAGCGCACCAGCGGGTATCTTGGCAACGAAACTATAAACCAGCATTATCAAATTCCGGCGGGCGAAGGGATTATCGGACATGTCGCTGAAACCGGCGAAGCTTTCTTTACTAATGACGTGGAAAGCATTGTCTTCTTCAAAAGAAATCCGCTTCTGCCGGAAACGCAATCTGAAATCGCCGTTCCAATCAAAGTGGATCAACAAGTTGTCGGCGTGTTGGATATTCAAAATACGCCGCAACAACGCTTCACCGAAAATGATTTCCAACTGATGATCACCGTCGCCAATCAACTTGCAGTGGCGTTACAACGGGCAAGCCTGTACGGCAATTTACAACTTTCTCTGCAACAAGAGCAAGCGATTCGTTCTCAACTAATTCAAAGCGAGCGCCTCGCCGTGATGGGGCGCTTGCTGGCTTCCGTCTCCCATGAATTAAATAACCCGTTACAAGCGATTCAAAACGCGCTCTTCCTGCTTAAATCCGAGCGCGGACTCTCCGAACAAGGACGGGCGGATCTAGACACCGTCCTAGCCGAATCAGAACGTATGGCGAGTTTGATCGCCCAATTGCGCGCCACCTACCGCCCAATGCGCGTGGAAGAGTTCAAAGAAGTCCAAGTCAACGCGCTGATTCAAGAAATCTACTCATTGATCGCCACTATGCTCAGGCATAATAATATTTCATTTGAATTTCACCCAGACGCTGAACTTCCCCCCATTCCAGCGATTCAAGATCAACTTCGTCAGGCGTTGCTCAACTTGATGGTCAATGCGCTTGAGTCAATGTCGGTTAGCGGCGGAAAACTGATCGTTTGCACAGATCGTTGCGCAGACGAAGAAAATATCTGCATCACTATCGCCGATACTGGTCCCGGCATTGCCCCGGAAATTCTAGCGCATGTTTTTGAAGCCTTCATCACCAATAAAGAAACCGGCACTGGGCTGGGACTCACAATCACCCATGATATTATTCATAAACATCGCGGACGCATTGAAGCGGAAAATCAACCAAGCCACGGCGCCATTTTCAAAGTTTGGCTTCCGAAAGAATTCCTCGAGATCGAATGAAAACTAGCCACATCCTGATCGTTGACGACGAAGCTACTCTGCGCCAAACTTTAGCGCGCATTCTACAACAAGCCGGTTTCGACGTGACTACCGCCGAAAACGCCGAGCAAGGCATTGCCTTCCTCAAAACCAGCGCCTTTGACTTGATCTTCTCAGATTTAAGAATGCCCGGCATGGCGGGCTTGGAAGCGCTCAAATACATCCACGCGCATTACCCGAACTTGCCGGTCGTTTTGTTCACCGCGCAACCGGACATCAACTCGGCAGTTGAAGCCCTGCGCTATGGCGCGACTGATTACCTGCTCAAACCGCTCACGCCGGATGTGATCATCGAGCGCACGCAAGCCATCCTCAAAAATCAAAAACGCGAAAATCGTAAACGTGAGATCGCGTTGCAAATCTCAGCGCTTCAAGCCGAGCTAGCAACGCTGGAAAGCGACACAGACGCGCCTAAAACTTTTTCCGCGCCGCCTGAAGCGGAGCGTTATCTTAAGCGCGGACCGATCGCGCTGGATTTACACGCGCGCCGCGTGACGCTGGATGAAGAAATCATCAGCCTGCCGCCAACTTCTTTCGATTATTTGCTCACGCTGATGCGCCACTCCCCCAACGTCGTAGATTTTCAAACTCTCGTCGCCGAAGCCCAAGGCTATCAAGCCGAAATCCGCGAAGCGCAAGAACTTGCCAAATGGCACATTCACCAAATTCGGCAGGCGTTGGAAGCCGACGCCCCCAAACCCGGTTTTCTAATCAATATTCGCGGCGTAGGCTACAAACTCGTGGCAGATTAGCCGAATCGGCTTGGGGGTAGAACCTGCTATTTGGATTAAGACCCGCTTCCAGCTTGCCTGAGGCGGGTTTCGCTTCCAAACAGCATTTCCCAACGAACGCCAACTATTTCACGCCTATCCCTATCGTTCTACGCAGGCAAAACTCCATACAATGGGGGCATGACAACACCCTCAAACGCTAATCAAGCCATACGGATTTTAGTTGTTGACGACCACCCCAACACGGCGGCGATGCTGGCGCGCGCCTTAAGCCAATTGGGACCGGGCGTGCATGTCACTTCCGCGTGCAATGGCGGAGATGCGCTGGCGAAGGTCAAAGATAGCGGCGTGGATATTTTAATTACCGATATGATCATGCCGGAAATGACCGGGCTGGAACTCATTGAAAAGTTACAAAGCCATCCGGCGGGCAAACCGGCGTTCTCATATTTAATTACCGCTTACGATGTGCCGGGCTTGAAAGTCACCGCGCATCGTTTAAAAGTTAACGAAGTCATCATCAAGCCGGTGCGTCCGGAGCGCATTTGCGAGATCGCCACGCAAGCGATCGAAGAAATGAAGCACACCACGCGCCCAACCAAACTCACATTAAAGCCGCACAAGAAATTCAAGATTTTAGTGGCAGACGATAAACCCGATAACATCACTTTATTAGGGCGCTATTTAGAATTTGAAGGTTACGATGTTTTAACCGCCGAAGACGGCGTTGAAGCGCTGAAGGTAATCCAAGATCAACTGCCGGATTTGGTTTTGCTCGACGTGAACATGCCGCACAAAGACGGTTTCATCGTGCTGGAAGAAATTCGCGCTAACCCGTTCACCGAACATATTCCAGTCATCATCCTCACTGCCGCGCGGCTCGACCCCACCGATTTGCAATCCGGCTTCAATTTGGGCGCCGATGATTATGTGACCAAGCCCTTTGACCGCCACGAATTAATGGCGCGCATCCGCACCAAGTTGCGCGTTAAGGAAGCGGAAGATGTCATCCGCCGCCGCAACCGCGAATTGAGCATTTTGCCGGAAATCGGCAAAGAACTCAGCGGGCGCACGGAGATCCGCGCGATTGCCGAGGTTGTTCTCAAACGCACTGCCGAAACGATGGGCGCGCTGGACGGCGCAATGTTTTTGACCACGCCGCAAGGAGAAATTGTTGAACGCTATCACACGCAAGCCAAAGAAGCGGGGGCGACAGAGCCAATTGAACTCGCCAAAAACTTAATTGGGCGCATTCAAGATACCCGCCAAGGCGTGATCGTCAAAAATATGTTGAATGATCCGTATTGGGTTAAACGCAAAAATGAATTGGGGCGTTCGGCGATGGTTGCGCCGTTGTTTGGGCGCTATGAAATGCTCGGATTGTTACTGCTCATTCACGAACAAGAAAATTATTTCACGCTGGAACAACTTTTATTGCTCCAAGCGATTGCCAGTCAGGCGGCGATTGCAATTGAGAATATCCGACTCTATCAAAACGCAACTGAGGGTCACAAGCAGATCGAAAAGATCAAAAGCGAAGCTCTTAGCGCGATTGCGCAGGATTTGCAAAAGCCGCTCATGGAAATTGGCGAATACGGCGCATTACTAGCGAAAGCCGGGGAGTTAAATACGCAACAAACAGAATTTATGGAACATATTCAAAATTCCGCGAAGCAAATGCTCGAACTCGTGGAAAATCAGTTCAATGGATCGGGAAAATAGATGAAAACAAACTCCTCAAAATTAACCGGAAAAATATTGGCCTTGCTCGCCGCGCTAAGCTTGCTTATTTCCAGTTGCGGAAGCGCGAAGTCTAAAACTTATGTCGTTGGCGTTATTGTAGAACTTCCATGGCTGGCCGCTATTTACGATAGTTTTAAGGTTAGCATGACCGAGTTAGGTTATGTGGAAGGTCAAAATATTACTTATCTTTACAATCCGGAAGTGGGTAGCGATCAAGCCGCTTTTGACGCTGAAGCGCAACGGCTGATGGATCAAAAAGTGGACCTCTTCTTCACGATTGGCACATTGACTACCAAAGCCGCCCAAAAAGCCGTAGAAGGGACGAATATCCCAGTCGTGTTCACGCCAGTCATCAATCCGGTTGCCGAAGGCGTTGTGAAAGATATAGCGCATCCGGGCGGCAATGTAACCGGCGTGCAAATCATAGATCGTTCGCCCAAAGCGCTGGAATGGGCGCTGAAAATTGCGCCGCAGACAAAGCATATTTATATGCCTTATAACCCAGCCGATACAATCACCATGATGCTCGTAAATGGCGGCATATTGGAGACCATCCCTAAACTCGGGCTGGAATTGGAGCCAAGCCAAGTCAGCGACGTGAATGAAATGTTAGAGCGCGTTGACGCTTTACCCGAAGATACGATCATCTTCCTACTCTCCCCCATCTCCAGCTTAGAAACAGGTTTGGAGCAACTTAGTCAACGCGCCCAAGCGCGCGGCATCCCAATCTTCACCATCAATCGCGATGTTGGCTTATCTCCATTTCCGGTGGCAAATTACACAGTCTCGATTGCGGCTGAAGCCCAACAAGGCGCACGCATGGTAGATCGTATTTTTCAAGGGCAAAAGCCTGCGGATATGCCGATAGAAACTGCCGAATATTTTCTACAAATTGACCTGAAAACCGCCCAAATTTACAACCTTCCAGTTTCTGATGAAATCCTAAGTCAAGCGGATACGATTATCCGCTAGCGGCTCGCGCTCAAAAGATGGAGAGACCATGAAAAAGAGTTTACAAACCCGCTTAACCGTTTACTTTACCATTCTAGTATTAATCCCTTTATTACTTGTGGGAGCCATTGGCACTTGGCAAACCTATAACCGCGAGCGTCAACACGCTTTGGAAAGCCAAGATGAAATCACCAAACTGGTAGCCGAACAGGTTCAAAACTTCATTGATACGCGCGAGAACGATTTGCTTTCTTTAATTAATATTTACGGCTTTTCCAGCGCCAGCTTTGAAGAACAATCGGCGTTGTTATCCAGTTTATTTTCCAAAGAAACCGTTTATGAAGAAATTATTCTCACCAACGGGCGCGGCAGAGAACTGCTCTATCTTTCGCGGGCGGATGTAATCACAAATCAGGAACTTGGTAGCCGCGCCGGGGCTGATGAATTTGAAAAAACAAAAGAAACCGGCAAGTCCTATTTTGGAACAGTCTCTTTTAACGAAGCCACCGGCGAGCCCTACATGGTTATCGCCATTCCATCGTTCAATTTGCAAAGCGGGCAACTTGCCAATGTCATTATCGCCAAGTTCCGCTTCAAATCGGTCTGGGATATTATGGGTCAGGCGGATGTGGAGGGAAGCGGCTCAGTGTATATGACCGACAGCAATGGCTATGTCGTCGCAGACGCCAACCCTTCGGTGGTTTTGAAGCGGGCGCAAGTTGCTCCACCCTCAAAAAACCAGTTCGCAACCGGCATTAGCGGCGAGGCGGTCGCCTTGGCGGTAAAACAAATCAAATTTGGGGATCAGGTCTTCTATATCCTAGCCGAGCAACCTGTTGCAGAGGCTTTGGCTCTCGCCTATAACAATATGATCTTAATTGCCGCAGTCACCTTTTTTGCCATGTTTGCGGCAGGTATTCTCGGCTTATTAGCCTCGCGTCAGATCACTACTCCAATCGCAAATTTGGCTACCTCCGCTCAATTAGTTAGCGCAGGCGATTTGAATCAGACAGCAATAGTTGAAAGCGAGGACGAAATCGGCGCGCTAGCCCAAGCCTTCAACGCGATGACCAAGCAATTGCGCGAGTTAATTGGCTCGCTGGAACAGCGCGTCACCGACCGCACCAAAGCGCTGACCGCCAGCACGGAAGTTAGCCGCCGCCTCTCCACAATCTTGAATCAAGATCAATTGGTGAAAGAAGTGGTGGAGCAAGTCCAATCCGCTTTTGATTTTTATCACGCGCAGATTTATCTTGTAGATGACGCTGGAGATTTGGCAATGGCGGGCGGCACCGGCGAAGCCGGACAAATCATGTTGGAACGTAAACACACGGTTAGTAAAGGTAGAGGCTTGGTTGGGCGCGCCGCCAATACGAACGCGCCAGTGCTTGTTTCTGATACGCAAACCGACTCAAACTGGCTTCCCAACCCCCTGCTTCCAGAAACCAAATCAGAAGTAGCTGTGCCCATCTCGCTTGGGAATGAAGTCCTCGGCGTTTTGGACGTGCAACATAATCAAATCAACGGCATCACTGCCGAAAACTCGGCGCTCGTGCAATCCATCGCCAATCAGGTTGCGATTGCCTTGAAAAACGCTTTCGCCTATACCGAAGTTGAAGCGCAAGCGAAGCGCGAAGCCTTAATCTCCTTGATCAATCAAAAGATTCAAAACTCTACCACCATTGAAAGCACGCTTCAAACTGCGTTGCGCGAATTAAGCATTGCGCTCGGCGTGCAAGAGGCGCGCATTACGCTCAAAGTTAATGAGTTGAGCGATAGCGGCAAATTGGCATAACGCATTTATGCAAATCGTCAAAATTATTAACCATTTTATTCAAGATCCAAACAGGAGAAATCTAATGAACACCAGAAAAAAATTATTTACATTCGTCATGCTCGCGGCGTTACTCATCTCCGCTTGTAGCCTCTCCCCCGCCAAACCTGCCGACCCAGTCACTGTGCAATTGAGTTGGTTTCACGGCGTAGAATATGCCGGGTTTTATGCCGCCGTAGAAAAAGGCTATTATGCGGAAGAAAATTTAGCGGTCACATTGAACGCCGGAGGACCAGAAACCAGCGCGCTGGAAGAGGTCAATAGCGGGCGCGCCCAATTTGGCATTGGGCAGGGCGATTCGCTGATCACCGCCAAAACTCAGGGGCAAAACCTGATGGCCGTGGCGGCGATCTTCAAGAAAAACCCCGTCGCGATTGTTTCGCTGGCAAAAGATAATATTCAAAAACCGGAAGATTTGATCGGTAAAACTGTCGGCACATATTCGCTCGACCTATCCAATTATTCCGACTTTCCATTTGTCGCTTTTCTCAACCGCACCGGCTTACAAAAAGACGAAATGAGCTATGCGCTAATTGAAGATTTTCAAGGCGTTAATGAAATCAAATCCGGCAAGATGGACGTAATGAGCAGTATGTTCGCCACCGATATGCAAGTTATGACTCGTCAGGCGGGCGACGATATCAACCTGATGTATTACAGCGATTACGGCGTAGATTTATATATCAACGCAATTTTCACCACCGAAGAACTGGTCAAAACCAACCCAGATTTAATCGCCCGCTTCATTCGCGCCACCATGAAAGGCTACAGATACGCAATCGAAAACCCGGACGAAATGGCAAAACT
>JADLCG010000201.1 GCA_020847355.1 Anaerolineales bacterium
GCTTCCATCTATGCCGCCGCTCCTGCGGATGTAACCGTTGTGCCTTTGCCAACCGATCAAGAATGCGCTCAAGCGATCGCCTCCGGCAGAACTGACTTCATCGGTTACGTCACATCCGGCACCGTAGTGGACGCGAACCTCGCCGCCGGTATGCCTGTCGTCAAACTCGACAAAGTCGTTTTCTCGGAAGATCTCGCCGCCGCGTTTGATAAATCCTCCACATTGGATACCGCCTCCCTGCGCGCAGAAGTTGACAAAATCTTCAACGAAATGCACAGCAATGGAAAACTCGCCGAACTTTCCAAAAAGTGGCTCGACGCCGATTTAACTCAAAAACCTAATTAATTGTGACTTATAATAAAAGAGAAGCGGGAAGTCCCGCTTCTCTTTTATTACTCAACATTCAGGCCGGAGTTTTCAATGAGTATTTCTGTAGAAGAACAAAGCGCGCCAAAATCACAAGCCGAACTGCTGTATGAAGCCCAGCTTCGCAAAGAGCGGCGCTTTCGCGTCAATGTTGCCATTACGTGGGGAATATTACTCTTAATTCTTGTCCTGCTTTTTAGCGGTCCAATCAAAATTGACGGGGAATTTGTCAGAAAGAACATGCTTTATATCGCCGGGGGGTTATGGCAAACAGTTTTAATTTCAGTGTTATCCATTATGTTGGCAATTGCGCTGGCGCTATTAGCCGCGCTGGGACGGCTCTCCAACATCCCGCCAGTTTACGCATTAAGCACTTTTTACGTTTCGCTCATCCGCGGCACGCCGCTTTATCTGCAAATCTTTTTCTTCTTTCTCGCCTTGCCGCAATTGGGCATTCAATTATCCGGCTTGGCTTCCGGCGTTTTCGCCCTCGGATTAAATTACGGCGCGTATATGTCTGAAATCTTTCGCGCCGGTTTAGCTTCCGTCAGCAAAGGTCAGCGAGAAGCCGCAATGGCGCTGGGTATGACTCCAGGTCAGACCATGAAGCGCGTCATCCTGCCGCAGGCTTTGCGCTTCGCCATTCCGCCGGTTGGCAATGAATTCATCGCCATGACCAAAGATTCAGCGCTCGTCTCCGCCACCGGTTTCGTCCACGAACTCATGTGGCGCGCCACCAAAGTTGGGCGGGCGCAATTTCACAACCTCGAAGCCTTGATTATGGCGGCAATCTTCTATTGGATTATGACCTTGATCTTGACCTTTATTCAAAACAAGATTGAAGCGCGCCTCGCCAAAGGAGACCGATAACATGGCTCCCATCATCAGCATTTCCAAGCTAGATAAATACTTTGGGCGTTTACACGTTTTGAAAAATGTCAGCCTCGAAGTTCCTGAAAAACAAGTCGTCTGCCTGATCGGGCGAAGCGGCTCCGGAAAAAGCACCCTGCTCCGTTGTATCAACTTCCTCGAAGAGCCGTCTTACGGCGTCGTTGAAGTAGACGGCATCGCCGTTCAAAGCGGCGAGAAAAGCAAGGCGCATCACCAGTTAATTCATGCAGTCCGCTTGAAAACGGGCATGGTCTTTCAAGAATTCAACCTCTTTCCGCACATGAGCGTCCTTGAAAATGTCATCGAAGGTCCCATCACCGTCAAAGGCATGAATAAAGATCAAGCTATTGCCCTCGCCGAAAGAAATCTCGAACACGTTGGCTTGCTCTTCAAAAAAGACGAATATCCGTTACGCCTCTCTGGCGGACAAAAACAAAGAGTGGCGATTGCGCGCGCCCTCACGATGGAACCGCGCGTTATGCTCTTCGACGAACCTACTTCCGCCTTAGACCCGGAATTGATCGGCGAAGTTCTCACTGTAATGAAAAAAGTCGCCGATGAAGGCATGACCATGCTGGTCGTCACGCACGAAATGGGCTTCGCCCACGACGTTGCCGACCGAGTCATCGTCATGGCGGAGGGCGAACTCATCGAAGACGGCAAACCCGACGCTATCTTCAATCATCCTAAAGATCCGCGCACCAAAGCGCTGGTCGAACGGCGACCCCTCTCGACATAAAATAATGACCCTTGCAATCACTCGAAAGATTAGCCCGCGTTTCAACGAATGCGAACTCACCCACATCTCACGCGAACCGATCAACCTCAATCTTGCGCGCCAACAACATGCAAACTATGTGTTGGCGCTTCAAGCGCTTAGCTGTGAAGTTATCGAACTGCCCGCAGAAAAGGATTTACCCGATTCTGTTTTTGTGGAAGATACCGCTTTCATCCTCCCTGAGATTGCAATCATCACCAGACCCGGCGCCGATTCGCGCAAGCCTGAAATTGAAAGCGTCGCCCAGGCATTAGCGCCACACCGAAAATTATTGCGCGTCCACGCCCCCGCCACAGTGGATGGCGGCGATGTGCTGATACTAGGCAAAAATATTTTCATCGGCAATTCCACGCGCAGTAATTCAGCGGCGGTCAATCAAATTCAAGAACTGCTCAAACCTTATGGCTACGTTGTCGCGCACGTCGAGCTACGCGATTGTTTACATCTCAAAAGCGCGCTCACCAAAGTGGACGACCAAACTCTTTTGATCAATCCAAATTGGGCGGATGTTTCACACTTCAAGCAATTTGACTGGATCGAAATAGACGCCGCAGAACCCTACGCCGCAAACTGCTTGCCGATCAACGGACAAATCCTCTACCCGACGGATTTTCCAAAGACGGCTCAAAAACTAGAAGCGCATGGATATAAATTGAAGCAAGTAGACCTCAGCGAACTCGCCAAAGCCGAAGGCGCGGTCACTTGTTGTAGTTTAATCGTCTGAAATTCATAAATAAGATACAATTTCGCTTGGCTAATTGAAATCATCTTAAGCGCACTAATCAGTTGAAAGCAAAATGAATTTCTTCCTAAAAAGTCCAAGGGATTTACAAGATCAGGAGAGCCGCCAAAAGTACATCACCCGCACCGTGTTCTTACTCACCGGTTTCGGGTTACTCGGCACGTTGATCTTATCAACGCTACTAAGCGCGTTGATTCATCAATCTATACGCCAGCCCGCGCTCCTCTTGTTGGGAATGGGCGGCGCTTTGGCGCTAGGCGGCGCGATCACTTATACAAAATATTGGAAGA
>JADLCG010000202.1 GCA_020847355.1 Anaerolineales bacterium
TATTCCGCCCGCTGTACGATCAAACCAACGGCGGCGATGGCTTCGTCAGCATTGAAGTCAGCCCGCGTTTTGCCAACGATACGGCTGGCACGATTCAACAAACTCAAGAACTATGGGAGCGCGTCAACCGCCCCAATTTGATGGTTAAAATCCCCGCTACAAAAGAGGGCATTCCTGCAATCCGCGCCGGCATCGCCGCCGGGATTAATATCAACATCACCTTGATCTTCTCGCTGACGCGCTACGCCGAAGTGATGGACGCTTACCTCGCCGGCTTGGAAGACCGCGTAGCTAAAAATCTGCCAATTCAAAATATCGCTTCGGTCGCTTCCTTTTTTGTTTCGCGGGTTGATTCAAAAATTGATTCCCAACTGCCTGAAGATTCTCCGCTGTGCGGTCAAGCCGCCATCGCCAACGCCAAACTTGCCTATCATGCTTTTGAAACAGTTTTCACTTCGGCGCGTTTCGCCACGCTCAAAGCGCGTTTTCGCGCGCGCGTTCAACGCCCGCTCTGGGCTTCCACCAGCACGAAGAATCCCAAATATCCAGATACGCTTTATGTGGATAGTTTGATTGGTCCCGATACCGTCAACACCGTCCCGCCCGCTACGCTCGACGCCTTCCGCGAGCACGGCTCGCCGGCGCTAACCATCACGCGCGGTTTAGCAGAAGCCCAAAAAGTCATTGCTGATCTCGAAACGGCTCATATTTCCATGGATGTCGTCACGCAGGAATTGGAAGAAGAAGGCGTCAAAGCGTTTGACGTGGCGTTTAAGACTCTGCTGGATGCAATTGAAGAGCGGCGTAAAAACGCCCTCGCCTCCATCGCCCCCTTAGCGGATTCAGTCGCGAAACGCATTACCCAGTTTGACGCAGATTCCCTCCCATCCCGAATTTGGTCGCACGACCCAACGCTGTGGACGAACGACCCAGCCGGACAAGCCGAAATCAAAATCCGCCTCGGCTGGCTAAACTCAATTGAAGATGCGCGCAAAAGGCTGGACGGTTATCTTACCTTTGCCAAAGAAATTCACTCTGCCGGCATTGACCGCGTTTTAGTAGTCGGCATGGGCGGCTCGTCGTTAACCCCGGAAGTATTCAGTTCGCTTTTAGCGCAGGCACAGCTAGAAGCGAAGTTGAGTCTCGCAATCATTGATTCGACCGATCCGCAACAAGTTGCCGCCATTATGGAGCAATATCCGCCCGCCAAATCTTTGTATATCATTGCCAGTAAATCTGGCGGCACGGCAGAGTTATTGGCTTCTTACGATTACTTATGGGAATTAAGCAAAGGCGACGGCTCGCGTTTCGTCGCCATTACAGACGCCGGCACTTCACTTGACCAATTAGCCAAAGAACGCGGCTTTAGAAAAATATTCAACCCGGATTCCAATGTGGGCGGGCGCTTCTCCGCGCTGACCGATTTTGGCTTAGTCCCCGCCGCATTACTCGGCATGGATTTTGATCAACTGCTGACGAATGCCGAACGGATGCACATTCAATCCACAGCGGAAGTCCCCGCCGCGCGCAACCCGGGCTTGGCTTTGGGCGCGCTCTTAGGCGAATCCGCTTTGGCGGGCAGAGACAAGCTGACGATTTTAGCGGATGCGCCGGTTGCCGCCTTAGCCAATTGGATCGAACAAATTGTCGCCGAATCGAGCGGCAAAGATCAAAAAGGGATTTTGCCCGTAGCCTTAGAACCTTTGGGCAAGCCGGAAGTTTACGGCAACGATCGCTTATTCGTCTATTTGAAAAATAACGGCGAATTGGAAGCGGGCGTAGCGGAATTGAAGCAAGCCGGTTTTCCAGTGATCGAATTTCCAATTCATAACCCGTACGATCTAGGCGCGGAATTTTATCGCTGGGAGATGGCGATCTCTTCAGCCTGTCATGTTTTGGGGATTAATGCCTTCAATCAGCCGGACGTGCAAGATAGCAAATTACGCACGCTGGCGAAAATCAAAGATTTTCAAACCACTGGCAAACTCGCCGAAACGGATTTAGTGAGCGGCGCGAAAATAAAACCGGCGCTTCAAGAATTTTTAGCGCAAGCCCAAGCTGGCAATTTCATCGCGATCAATGCGTATGTGCCGCGCAACCCAGAGATGGTCTCAGCCTTGCAAGCCTTGCGCGTCGCCATCCGCGCAAAAACGAAATGCGCCGTTACGGCTGGGTTTGGTCCGCGCTTTCAACATTCAACCGGTCAATTTCATAAAGGCGGTCCGAACAAAGGCTTGTTCATTCAGGTCGTCTATGAAATTGAAAAAGATATGGAAATTCCGACGCAAGGCTTAACGTTTGGCACATTGATTCGCGCCCAAGCCCTCGGCGATTATGAAGCCTTAGTTGCGGCTGGCAGAAAGACGCTCCGCATTGATTTGCAAAAACTGAGCGAATTGAAAGATTTATTCTAGAAATTAGAACTGAGGAGCGGAAGCGCTCCTCAGTTCTCACAAGGTGAATTATGACCAACCTCTCTGCTTTCAAATGCGTGGCTTGTCGCGGCGGCGAGCCGACTGTGACCGAAGCCGAAATTTTGGAACTCAAGCCGCAAATCGCGGAATGGGAAATTCTCGAAGTGAATGGCGAGCGCCGCCTGCAACGCGCCTTCAAATTGAAGAATTTCATTGAAGCTCTGGCGTTTACCAACAAGGTCGCTATGATCGCCGAAAAGGAAGATCATCACCCGCTGATACAAACTGAGTGGGGCAAAGTCACCGTGCAATGGTGGACGCATAAAATCAAAGGCTTGCACAAAAATGACTTTATCATGGCGGCGAAGACGGATGAATTATTTACCTAACTAACTTTCAACTGCCTTTAAAAGATTTAATCACAGAGCGCACAAAGAGCGCGGGGAAATCCTTTTGAAATCTCTGTGTTCTCCGTGATGAATGGCTCTTTAGCCCATTCTTTTAGACGCTTCCTATAAAGTTAGTAGGGCTATCGCATTTGGATTTTTTATCCGCTAATCTGCGCCAATCTACGCGATTTTTTTAGAAAGATTAGCGTGAATTCGTGAAGATTGGCGGATTCTGAAACTAAATCATCAAAGGTTGGGTTTCAAGATTTTCAAATGCGATTACCCTATAGTTTTGTGCGGCAAGCGCCTTTTGTGCTAAAATTCCGCCCGAATTAACCAAAGGACGCCTTGGGGGAGCAGTGAGCCTTTGGCATACTACCGTTTACGGAGAAACAACAATATGCCAAGACGTTCCCTCGCTCGCCTTTACAAGGACGAGTTCTCAGCCTATTCGCCTGCCAAATTTCAGCAGGATGTACTCGCCGGCCTCACTGTCGCCGCCGTAGCTTTGCCGTTAGCGCTGGCGTTCGGCGTGGCTTCTGGCTCCACAGCCGCCGCAGGCTTGGTCACTGCTATTTTGGCAGGCGTGCTTATCGGCTTGCTGGGCGGCGCGCCCTATCAAATCAGCGGACCCACCGGCGCAATGTCCGCCGTCTTGATCGTGCTTGTCCAGCGTTATGGCTTGGAAGGCATTTGGGTCGCCGGATTTTTTTCCGGCTTACTGCTTTTGATCATCGGCGTACTGCGGCTGGGGCGTTTCATTGCTTTCATCCCCTCCTCGGTGATCAGCGGCTTCACTTCCGGCATTGCGCTCATCATCTTCATCGGTCAAATTGACAACTTCCTCGGCGTGAAAACCGCCGCTGTTGATACCGCCGCGCTAAAACTCATCGGCTACTTCAAAGGCGGCTATATTCCCGATTGGCAGGCAATCGTTATTGGCGCAATCGTAATTTTGACGATGAGCTTCATGCCCGCCAAGTGGAACGCGAAATTCCCAGCCTCGCTTTTAGGCTTGATTCTCGCCACGCTGCTTAACTGGATTTTGGGCTGGTCCACCCAAACAATCGGAGACATCCCCCAAACATTGATTCTGCAAGAACGCCTCCGCCTGAGCGCCATCCCGTGGACAAACCTCGCAGATTTCATCGCCCCCACATTGACCATTGCCGCATTAGGCGCGGTCGAGTCTTTGTTGTGCGGCGCGGTAGGCTCAAACATGACCGGCGTGCGTATGCAGGCGAATCAAGAACTCATTGCGCAGGGCATTGGCAATATGGCGATCCCGTTTTTTGGCGGAGTTCCCGCCACTGCGGCAATTGCCCGCTCTAGCGTGGGCATCAAATCCGGCGGGCAGACTCGTCTGGTGAGCGTGGTTCATGCGCTTGGGCTACTGCTTTCCATGTTTTTACTCGCGCCATTGATGGGTAGAATCCCATTGGCGGCATTGGCTGGCGTGTTGATGGTGACCGCCGCCCGCATGAGCGAATGGGAAGCGATTAAATTCATCTTTGGCAAACGCTTCAAAACCGATATGCTCGCCTTTATTGTGACCATGCTTGCCACAATCGTCTTAGATTTGACGCAGGCGATCTTGATCGGTTCGTTTTTAGCCGGCGCAGTCTTTTTGAATAGAATTGCCAATATTGATATTTCTGTGCAGAATGTAGATACCGAGCGATTAAAACAAAGAGGGATTGAAACCGCCGGAAAGTGTAAACACGTCCGCGTGGCGTTTTTGACGGGACCGCTTTTCTTTGCGGCAACAGGTCAATTCAACGAAGCGTTTGCGGATTTGAAGGAAACGCACGCGCTGATTCTCTCCATGCGCGGCGTTTCGCTGATTGATACGGCTGGAGTTGAAGCGCTTCACCGCTTACATGAGAAATTGCACAAGCAAAGCGGCACGCTCATGCTCGCCGGAGCGCATGAAGGCGTTCGGCGGATGATGGCGCGCGGCGGACTCGTCCAAGCTGTGGGCGAGGAAAATTTCTTTTGGTCAAGCGATCAGGCAATCGTTGAGGCGGAGCGGCGCGGCTGTTCGTTTTGTAGTGATGGGCAATTCTAATATCCATATCTCAGCTATTATTTTGGATGGTTAACAAGAAAACAGCCATCCCTGCTCAAGCCGCCTTGAGCGATGGTTTGTAAAATTTATTTCGACCGACTACTTAGATGGGCTATGTTCGCGTGTATAATCCGCACATGACGCTGAAAAAAACTTTGGCATTGATTGTCTTAATTTTACTTGGCGGGTCGCTTCCGATTTTCATCTACTTGACGCAAACCGGCGGACTGGGTATTTCAGAGATGGCGCGGCTTCAGACCGTCAACTCAACCGAACGGTCTGCGCTGATAGCTTCTTTATTGACTATCAAGCCAATCTATTTACTTCTATGCGTCGCAATCATATTAACGCTTTGGGGGCGCGCTTCTTTTTCGGCGCAGGCGCTCTTTTGGGGATTTTCAGCGCTCATTAGCGGCGAACTTATCTGTGGGGCAGTTTTCTCCGCCTTCAAACGCGAGTTGATCGTCTCTGAGCATATTCACGGTTTTGGCATGGCGCTTGAATTCTCCGCCCTGGCTTTCGCATTGATCAACTTTCTGGATTGCCGCACAGCGCAGACCCAGACGCGAAATTACCCAATTTTTGAATTCGTTGCCTTGCTGGGGATTTTCGCCGCTTTCCTCCCGTTGACAGTTCTGCCCATCCCCAGCGGATACCAAGCTGACTTATTCGGCTTTCCATACAGCTATGCGCGTTTTCCCTTCAATCAATGGGTGGAAAGCCGCGCTTTGCCGTGGGCTTCAATTATTTTATTTCTGTGCGTAGTTTTTTGGACGACCTTGCGCGCAAATGAAACAAAATTCAGGAATTTAATCAAAGCTTTTCTTTCGCTTGCCATTGGCTTGCTCGTTTTTTCGCTTTTGCGCCTTACGCTCGGCGCGTTGTTTGCCGAGCGTTTGATCTGGTTTGAATTTTGGGAAGAAGCGACTCAACTTATCCTCATTGCCAGCGTTGCCTTCTGGATTTGGCGCTTCAGACGCGCTTGGATATTAGAACAACTCGTTTTATTTCGTGTCCTCTAACAATAGAGGACAATCGCTCGACTTTTCGTAGAGCCGACTCCGTTATAAGCTTCAACTTCATAACCTACGCTTTGTCCGCCGAGCAGGGTGATGGTTTCCGCAAATTGCGTTGCATTTTGCGCCAATTCAATTGCATCCGTGCCGTTGCGGATCACGCGATAGCCCGTCTCGTTGTCTTCGTCCGTCCAGCTTATAGTCACATTGGCTTGATTGGTTGAATAGTTGCAGGAGATATACCATTTTTGCAGGCTCAAACCCTCTGGAGCGTTGCCGGTAGGCGTGGCAGGCGCGGTGACTGTCGGCAGGGCGCTCATGCTTCCGCTGGGCGTGGCGAATTCCTGACTGATCCAGCAGACCCCGGCGCTAGTGGAGACGATCCAATAGCCCGGGATGTATGCGCCAATCACCTTAACTTGTTCGTTCGGGCTGATTTGGGTGACGCGCTCGTAGTTTGTGCCGGGTCCCGTGCGGCAATTGGTGACGCCTTCCACTGAAATCAGCGGCTCAGCGTAAGTTGGCGTAATAGTGATTGCTGATGTAGCTTGCGCCGTTGCGCTGGCTTGCGGCACAGCGCTGAGTTCTGCGGATACGGTCAAAGCCGCAGAAGTTGAAATTGCGCCCGCCCCGTTGACGGCTGGTAAATTACATGCGGATAAGAAAATCACTCCAATCAATAACGCTCGCCTTAAGAAATTCATCCTGGTTCTCCTTGTTTCAATTTTATTTATTTAATTTTCTTATGCGCGCGCGCCCCTACGCGGAAGTATTCAATCTTCCCTTTGGAGTTACGAATAAAATCGCCGATTGCGCCTTTCAGCGGTTCGTCTAAACCGAGAGCCAAATCCTGAGCGAAGAAAGCGAAACGCATCGGCGCGAGAGCGGGTCCGGGCGGCGTATCTGGTGTGGGGAAGCCGCCTAACGGAATATGGTGATAAATCAACATGCCGTCTTTGGCTTTTAGATCAAATGCCTCGGTGCCAATGCGATACGAGCCGGCAAATTCGCGTAATTCATTGTTTGCTTTTTTGAAGATTTGCGGCGTTTTGTTTTCTGCGCCAAAATAAAGTTTGAGCGCTTGTGCGGCAATCTGATTGTTAATCACGCCGCCGTTATCGCTGTTCGTGAGAATAGCAAAAGCAAAATCTTCTTCGGGGATGAACATAAATAGCGCTTGCTGACCGTGCGTCGCGCCGCCGTGCGAATAGCGGGTGAGCGCGCCGACGTTTTGAATAAACCAAGTGACGCCGATTTGTCCGCGCCCGCCTGCGCTGGCTTGCGGTTCGCGCATGGCTTGTAAAGATTTTTTTGTGAGAATGCCGTTTCCATTACCCATGTGAAAACGCGCATACTTGAGCAGATCCCGCACACTGCTGACGACGCCGCCCACGCCGTTTCCGGCGCGCCCAATTGCCCAGGGACGCGCAACTTTTATTTTTCCGCGTTCCAGATAATGCCCCACCACAAACCGATGCGTGAACAGAATATCGCTTGGATAAAAGAAAGATAAATTCATTTTCAGCGGAGTGAAGAGCGCTTCTTGCACAACTTGTTCGTAAGTTTTTTTAGTAACTACTTCGATCACGCGAGAAGCGATATTAAACCCGGTATTGTTATAAGACCAAATTTTCCCGAGCGGTTGCACCTGCGGAAGTTTAGCGATGTCTCTGACCATTTTTTCGAGCGCGTCGTCGCCATTGCCAAAATCGTTGAAGTAATCCCCAACCCAGCCGCCCAAGTGCGTCAGCAGGTGACGAATGGTGACTTGTTTCTCAACCGTTTTATCCTTCAGCTTGAAATCTTTGATGTATTTCTTGACCGGCGCATCTAATTTAACCTTGCCCTGCTCTGCCAACTGCATCAGGATCGTCCCCGTGAAAGTTTTGCTGATCGAGCCAATCTGGAAAAGCGTATCTGGCGTGACGGGCAGAGGGTTTTCAACGCTGGTGACGCCCAGCCCAATAGAATGTTCTTGGCCTTTATGCCAAATTGCAAGCGCCACTCCGGGCGCTTGCAATCGTTTCATCTCTTTCTTTATTGTTGCGGTTAATTTCTGAAAATTTGCATCTCTGATTTTTGGCGGCATAAATTATTCTCCGTCGCCTTCGAGCCAGGTCTCCATGTAAGGCTTTTCCATTTCAAGCGCTTGTTTGGTGAGTTGAAGCGGATGGAATGTATCCACCATGACGGCTAATTCTTGCGTTTCGGTTTTGCCGATGCTGGCTTCCGTCATGCCGGGTTGCGGACCGTGCGGTAAGCCGAATGGATGCAGGCTAATATCGCTTCGATCTATGCCTTTGCGGCTCATAAAATTACCTTCAGCGTAGTAGATGACTTCGTCCGATTGAATGTTGGAATGGTTGTAAGGCGCGGGAATGCCTTCTGGATGATAATCAAACAGGCGCGGCACAAACGAGCAGACGACAAAATTCCAGCCTTCGAAGGTTTGGTGTACTGGCGGCGGTTGATGAATGCGTCCGGTGATCGGTTCAAAATCTTCGATGTTGAAAATCCATGGGTAGAGATAACCGTCCCAGCCGATCACGTCAAAGGGATGATAATCCAGCGTGTGCTTGGAGATGCGGTCGCGCACCTTTACGCGAATTTCAAATTCGCCGCGTTCTGTGTGCGTTTCCAATTCTTCCGGCACGCGGATATCGCGCTCGCAATATGGCGCGTTTTCAAGCAGTTGACCGTAAGGGTTGCGATAGCGTTTGGGCGGCTCTAGTTGTGAGGGATTTTCAATGGTGAAGAATTTACATTCTTCATGCAATTCCATTTGCCAAGTGACGGCGAAGGGAATGACGATGTAATCGCCTTTGCGAAAAGGCAGATTGCCAAATTGCGATTTGAGTACGCCGCTCCCTTCGTGAACCCACCAAGTCTCGTAGGCTTGAGAGTTGCGATAAAAATAGTCCATGCTGTTTTTGGAGCGCGAAACGCCGAGGATGACGTCATTGTTGCCGAGCAGGGGAATGCGTCCGGAGAGTGGATCCGCCCCGAGCGGAGTCTGGTGCGTTTGCAGGGCGCGGTGACGAATCGGTCCAAAGTCCACATATTCCGGTTTGGCGGAGCCGAGGTCTTCCATCTTTTGGATGCGCGGCGGAAGAAAATGATGATACAGGATGGATTGAAGCGAGGCGAAGCCTTCCAGTCCCATCAGTTCTTCACGATAGAGTTTGCCGTTTGGCTTTTTGAATTGGACGTGACGCTTGTGGGGGATTTTTCCGAGTTTGTGATAGAAAGGCATGAGATAACTCCTTTAAGTTATGCGGTGACAACGAACGTGTTTGGACCTTTTTGCTTGGATTGATGTAAAGCGGATTCGGCGGCGTTGATAAAACCTTCGCGTGAAAGGGTCTCGCCGCCGCTATGCGCTACGCCGCCGATGTTGATTGAGAAGGCGATTGAGCCGCCTTCTTTGGCGTTGAAACTGCTTTTGAAAACTGAAATCAGCCGTTCGCAGATGGCGTTTAGCCCGTTTTCGCCGGTGGCGGGCATAAGGATTTTGAACTTGTTTTTGGTCATGGAGGGAATATCTGCCGAGCGGGTGTGGTTGTTGAGCGCTGCCGCAAATATTTTGGGCGCATAACGCAGCGCCGCGTTACTGCCGCTGGGCGCGTATTCTATGTGCAGTAAGGCGATGTTGGCTGGATAGCGTTTTGAGCGGGTGACTTCATAATCCAAGAGCACTTGAAAGACTTCGTCTTCATAGACTTCTTCTAAATCGGTTCTTTGCTCGCGCATGTTAACTCCTTATCGAAACGGCTCTAAAAGGCTACTTGCTATATTCTTGGCGATTAATACCCTTTGACTTGAATTGATTCGACGAGCGCATCTAAGTGATCGAGATAAGGCGCGAAGGAAAAGGTATCGGTGGCGTTCAATTTCTCGGTGATGGCGTTGAGATAGCCGGTGAAATCGCTTTCGTTAAGCGGGATTCCGTCAGCCGGGAGGGGCGCATCCGGCGAGTTGTTGCTCGCTAGAAACGGAGCATTGATCGGAAGAATCGCTTGCACAAAATATTTTCCGTCATTCGTTACGCCTTGAAAATAGTAGAACATTTCGTGGTTATTGGCTGGTCCGATGGCTTGCGCTACTTGCGTGAGATAACGAACGCCGCGACTGTTTTGAAAATCTACGCGGTGAATCTGCGCCGTGAAAAGCTGACCGGCTAACGGCTCGGGCAAAGGTTGACCATCTACATATTGCAGGTTTTGGAGCAGGTTGATCGTTGTGGCGGTGTATTCGCTATATTGTGCGTACGCCTCGGCGTGAAAGAGAATGATCTGCGGTTTTAGAAGCGTATCAGCGAGCTCGTATGCATTGAGCGTGAATTTTAGGTGCGGCGCCATATCCCCGACGGATGGGTTGATATACGGATATTCATATTCTGAAGTGAGCGCGCTGGTTGCGTCTGTGGCGATGCCGTTCGGAATGAGAAAGGAGATGTTTTCAGTCTCGTAGGTATTGCCTTCTGGCATGGCGCTTTCTGGCGTGGCGCTGGGGAGTTGGGCGGCGGCTTGTTGCGTGAGCGTGGCGATCACGGCAGTTTCCACAGCGGAAGATGGGAGCGGCGTGGAAACGTTTGCGCTTCCGCAGGCAGTGAGGATTAAAGCGAAAACAACAGACGCGAATTTATTTTTCATTCCGGTTTCTCTCCAATGCGATTCTTCAAAATCCCAATGCGCTCAATTTCTAATTCAACCAGATCGCCAGCGTTCAACCAAGGTCCCTGCCCTTTGGTCAACTCAAGCAGGCAACCCGTGCCAACCGTTCCAGAGCCAATTACGTCGCCCGGATTTAGCGTCACATGCTCCGAAGCGCGCGCGATGATCTCTCCAAATGACCAATAAATATCTTTGAAATTGCCATTGGAGATTTCTGCGCCGTTGACTCGCGCGCGCATTTCAAGATTGAATACGCCCGGTCTTCTTACTGATTTATCAACCAGCGCTTCGCCCGTGACGATGACTGGTCCTAACGAGGAGGCAAAATCCTTCGCCTTGGCAGGACCTAAACCAACCTTCAACTCAGCGCGTTGAATATCTCGCGCCGACCAATCGTTGAAGATGGTGTAGCCAAAGATATGTTCTTGCGCGTCTTCAGGT
Organism: Anaerolineales bacterium; assembly: GCA_020847355.1. Lineage (GTDB taxonomy): Bacteria > Chloroflexota > Anaerolineae > Anaerolineales > Villigracilaceae > Villigracilis. The sequence goes on from JADLCG010000202.1 coordinate 11,002, forward strand.
TGGATGTTGATTCCAGGTTTGCCGATGACGACTGCAATTTCCAATTCAAAATCCAGCGCATTCGTGTAATGCGGGTAGGGGATTACATCCGCGTTTCCGAAAATATTGCTTGGGTTAGTGAAATAAAAAACCGGAAACTGATACCACTCTGCGGGAACTTCGCGCCCGCGATTTTGGCTGGCGCTTTTCACGTGTTGCTCAAAAGCGTAGGCGTCTCGCAGGGTGGCGGGTTGTAGCGGTGGCAGAAAACGGATTTTATCTTCGGCAAAAGATTCTTTGGCGGCGCGGCTGGCGGCTTCCGCCGCGCCAAATTGAATTACCTCGCGCATGTCTGCAAAAGGCAACGGGTGGACTCTGCCGTTTTTCACCAGAGCAGGCCTCAGCTTGGCGCGAGGCGTTTCAATCGTCGCAAAGATCATAAATTGCCGCGTTTTTCCTGTTCAATTTCTAGCGCTTCAAATAAGGCTTTGAAATTGCCTTTGCCGAAACTTTGCGAGCCGTGTCTTTGAATCACTTCGATAAACATGGTGGGGCGGTCTTGAAGCGGCTTGGTGAAGATCTGAAGCAGATAGCCTTCGTCGTCTTTATCTACGAGAATGCCGAGGTCTTGGATGGTTTGATAATCTTCTTTGATCTTGCCGATGCGTTCGGGGAGCATTTCGTAGTAGCTGTTTGGCACGCGCAAAAACTCAACGCCGTTTTTGCGGAGTTTTTCGACGGTTTCGAGGATGTTGCCGGTGATGATGGCGAGGTGTTGCGCGCCCGGGCTGAGATAGTAATCGAGATATTCTTCGATTTGGCTTTTGCGTTTGCCTTCGGCAGGTTCGTTGATCGGGAATTTGACGCGCCCATTGCCATTTTGCATAACTTTAGACATCAGCGCTGAATATTCGGTGGAAATATCTTGGTCGTCAAAGTGCATGAGTTGACGAAAGCCCATCACTTGGTGATAGAAGTTGACCCACTGATTCATTTTGCCGAGTTGTACGTTGCCGACAATGTGATCAATGGCGGCGAGCCCGGTGGATTCAGCCTCGTATTTGAGCGCTTTGTAAGTGGGCGCAAAAACGCCTTTGTAATCGTCGCGATCTACAAAGACGTGCAAGGTTTCGCCGTAGGTATAAATGGCGGAAGTGCGAAAGATGCCGTGATCGTCTTTTTCTTCGCGCGGCGCCCAAGCGGATTTGCCGCCGCGGGCGGTAGTTTCTTTCCACGCTTTTTCTACATCGTCCACTTCGAGCGCGATGGTTTTGACTCCGTCGCCATGCACCATGTGATGCGCGGCAATTGGGCTACTTGGCGAGTAAGCGGCAGAGACGACGATCCGCGCTTGCCCGGATTCGAGAACATAAGAGGCGAATTCGCGGTTGCCAGTTTCCAGACCGGAATAGGCGACTGGCTTGAAGCCGTAAGCCTTCCACCAGTGAAACATGGCGTGCTTGGCGTTGCCCACATAAAAATGCACATGATCAACGGATTTGATTTGGAGGAAATCGGCTTCCTCGGTCATCGGGCGGGATTCGGTTTGTACTTTGGTCATTATGTCTCCTTGTAACTATAAAATGGTGCGTACAATTTGGATTGTACGCCGATATTTGTGCATAATCAAGAAAAATTTGACGATGATTTTTGTTTAGCGCGCCGATCTTGAATCAGAAACGGCAGATAGAGAACGAAGAAAATGACAAAAGCGAGAACTTCAGACTCAGGGATGTACCAGGGCCAGGGCGAGAGCGCGTCCATGAGCGTTGGCGAAGGCGGCTTTTGCGCGGTGAAGAGATAGTTACTCCCAATGCTTCGGTTTATAAAAAAGACGACGATTAAATAAATGTTGACCCAAAGGAAGAGGCGCTTGAACGAGTTGAACGTGGGGCGCAAGCCTTCCACAATGGTTAGGTAAATTGGGATGATCACCAGCAAGCCGTGCGAGATAAACGTCTGCATGATGCGAAAATGCGGGAAATCATAAGCGGAAGCGTCGGCTGGAGTGAGCAGAGCTTGAATCGCGCCGCCCATGCCGAGGAAATAAACGAAATCATACAGCCTGTAATCTTTGGCGATCAGCGCGTAAACGGATACCCAGACCATCACGCTACACAGATGTAGCGGAAGCATGGTTTGAATATTCCAAATGCCCCAATATGCCGACCAAATGTGAAGCGCTAGTTCGTTGAGCGCTAACGCCGTTCCAAGCGCAAAGCGGACAATCCTTTTTTGGCGCTCGTCCCAGCGCCCTCTAAAATAAAAAAACGAAAGGCAAATCAGAATGATGATTGAAAGCGCGCTGATATGCTTGCTTCCAAACAATTGGAAATGACCGCCTGCGTAATTCAATAAAAAATACTGCGCCATACATCCGCCGTTGGGTTTTAGTTTTTCCTAGCCTATATTTTTTTGGTGTCTATATTTCTTACTTTCTTGTTCTGAGCATTGTATCTAAAAGGCGGGAGAAGCGATAGGCGTCTCGGAGGGAGTTGCATCCAAAACCATCGCCGACGGACACTAGGGCTATCGCATTTGGATTTTTATCCGCTAATCTGCGCCAATCTACGCGATTTTTTTAGAAAGATTAGCGTGAATTCGTGAAGATTGGCGGATTCTGAAACTAA
>JADLCG010000203.1 GCA_020847355.1 Anaerolineales bacterium
GCTTAACTGCAACTTGCTTCTGTTTCAAAAAGCAGATTCTCCCGCTTCTTTTTCCACTTGACCCGCGCCCTATATCGCTCTACAATTCACAAATAAAAATAAATCACCCTTGGAGAATGCTCAATGCCTGATTATTTGTTTCGCGGCTCGCTCGAAAAACTAGACCCGGAAGTTTATCAACTGACGCAACTGGAAGCCGAACGACAATATCGTAAGCTGATTTTGATTGCCTCCGAATCTTCAGCGCCGTTGGCTGTGCGTGAGACGTTATCTTCCGCTTTTCAGAATATTTATGCTGAAGGCTATCCCGATGAAGATACGCGCCAAATGGACGACGCTCAAATTTTAGATTATCCGGCGCGTTTGGCAAATTACCGCCGCAATAGCGACCCGCGTTATTACAAAGGCGTGGAATATGCGGACACGGTCGAAGCGCTGGCGCGCCGCCGCGCCGCTGAGACCTTTGCCGCAAATGGCGTCTCTGCCGATCAAATTTATGTTAATGTGCAGGGGTTATCCGGCGGACCGGCGAATAATGCGGTTTATCACGCGCTAATCGAGTTGGGCAGTACCGTGATGGGGTTAAACCTCCTGCACGGCGGGCATCTCTCGCATGGGTCTTCCGTCAACCGTTCTGGCAAATGGTATAAAGCGGTGCATTACACGATTGACCAAAACGAAAAAATTGACTACGAAGCCGTGCGCGCTTTGGCATTGGAACATAAACCTAAGTTGATGATCGCCGGTTATTCTTCCTACTCATGGATGCCGGATTGGAAAAAGTTTAGAGAGATCGCCGATGAGATTGGCGCGTATTTTCTCGCGGATATTTCGCACATCGGCGGGTTGGTGGCGGCGGGCGTTGTGCCTTCGCCAATTGGTTATGCCCATGTGGTGATGTCCACTACGCATAAAAGCATAGATGGTCCTCGCGGCGCAGTGATTCTCACCACCTATTCAGACCTTGCTAAGAAGATTGATAAAGCCGTCTTCCCCGGCGAACAAGGGGGGCCGCACGTGAATGTTTTTGCCGGACTCGCTTTAACTTTCAAATTGACTCAAACCAAGCAGTTCAAACAATTACAAGCGCAAACCTTGAAAAATGCCAAAGCCATGGCGGACCAATTTGAAAAACGCGGCTTGCGCGTGCCGTTTGGCGGTACGAACACACATTTGGTCAACGTGGATTGCACCAGCATCATTGGCGCGGATGGCACAAAATTGAGCGGCGATCAGGCTTCGCGCATTTTGGATTTGGTCGGCGTGGTGGTCAATCGCAATACGATCCCCGGCGATAAAAGCGCAATGGATCCCAGCGGAATCCGCTTGGGCACGCCGTGGATCACGCAACGCGGCTTTGACGAAAAGAAAACGCGCGAATTGGCGAACATCATGGCGGACGTTTTACTCGCCTGCGCGCCGCATTCAGTAGATACGGTGCGTAAGGGCCGTCAGCGCCGCGCCAAAATTGATTTCAATGTTTTAAACGAAGCTAAACTCAAAATCCGCAAATTGACTCAAGCGGCGGGCATAGATTACAAACCGACCAAGCATGGCTACCCTCACTTTTACTATCTGGACGATAAATCCACGAGCGGGGTTTATGAACTTAGCGGAGAGCGCGTGCGCCAAATGCTGGATTATGCAGTTTCATCAGATTTATCTGCGTTGAAAAAAGGCAAAACCCAAGCGACTGAAATTTCAACGCCGCAGGGCAAGATTAAAGGCGTGTTGAAGAATGTGGATGGATCAACCTATCAATTGGCTGTGCCGTTGAAAAACGCAAATGCGGTGGCTACTTGGCTGAGAGATTTATCAGACGGCTACACATCCTTCAATTTGAACGGCGAAAAGGATTTCTCAACGCAAAGAATGCCTGGCCCGTTTGTCGTTCAGGAAATTAAGGCAAAGCTCGCCGAGCCGAAAGAGAAAACCGTCAGCGTGGTAAAACCCTTTTATATCGGGAGCAATGCCGAGGTCAAGAAAGAAGCGCTGCCGCCTTTCCAATGGAACGAGCCTGCGGAAGGCGAACTCAAAAAGACAGCGCTGAATCAAACGCATCGTGAACTTGGCGGCAGGCTGGTCCCATTTGCCGGTTGGGAAATGCCGGTGGTGTACACATCCATCTACGAAGAGCATCTTGCCGTGCGCCAAGCGGCGGGGTTGTTTGACGTCAGTCACATGGGCGTTTATGATTTGCGCGGCGCGGATGCGGCTTCTTTCCTCGATTCGGTTTGCGGCAATGATTGCGGCGGACTTTTGCCCGGCGAAAGTTTGTACACGCATTTTCTCACGCCGACTGCGGAAGTGTTGGATGACGCCTTGGTTTATCGGCGCGGCTGGGATAATTTTCTCGTGGTGGTGAACGCCTCCAATGATGATAAGGTGCGAACGTGGTGGGAGAGCGTGCGCGATGGAAAAGTGGCAGTGGATGAAGCTAGACCGTTTGCGCGCGTTTATGGCTATGATGTAAATATCCGCAACTTACGGGACCCGAAAGCTGGTTCGGCGATGCGAGTTGATCTTGCGCTTCAGGGACCAAAAAGCCGCGAGATTTTATTTGCCTTGGGCGCAGACGAACGGGCGCGCGCTAAAATTATGAAATTGAAACGCACTGAATTATGCGATGCGACAATTGGCGGTTTTGACTTGATCGTTTCGCGCACTGGTTATACCGGCGAGAAGATGGCGTTTGAATTGTTCGTTCACCCGGAACGCGCCGTTGATTTTTGGAATGCGCTTCTCAAAACTGGCGAAGCCTTTGGCGTGAAGCCGATTGGTTTAGGCGCAAGAGATTCTTTGCGGACGGAAGCCGGACTGCCGTTGTATGGGCATGAAATGGGGCTTGGCTCCGCTCGGTTTGGCGGACGCGATCTAGGCGTTGCCGAAGGCGGGTTCGGCTCGTATGTGAAAACTTACAAACCGTGGTTTGTTGGGCGCGAGGCTTTTGTTGCCCGCGAAAAAGAACGCAAAGGCGTGGTAGTGCGCTTCCGCTTTGACGATCAGCGCGTGCGCCCGGCGCACAGCGGCGATCCGGTAATGAATGCCAATGGCGAGCGAATCGGTTTTGTCACTTCTTGCGCGATTGACAGCGAACGCTTCTTGACTGGTCAGGCTTTTGTGAATTTGGAATATGCTAAAGAAGGCGTGACGCTGGGCATTCATCAAGGCGGCGTGCTGGATCGTCCGGCGAGTTTGGCAAAAGTGGTCAGCCGGTTTGCGAAGTTATAGGAACGGATTGTGAAACGGGAAAGCAGATTTTAGAACGAATGAACGGATAGGATAAACTATCCAGCGGATCGGCTGGATAGTTTATTTTTGGAGAAGCGCGGATGGGTTTTCTGGAGTATGATTTTGTTCGATAAATTATGAAACGCTCGCCAACATTTAATCAAATTCAGCCGGATCAAGCGATAGCGATTTGTTCGCGCGAACAAGCCGCACAACTTGTGGAATACGATCATTATCGCGTGAATGTTCTGGGCCGCGAAGGTGTGTTATTAACCGGCACATGGTCATTGGCAGAGGCGAGTGCGCCGCCATTTATCTTGACTGTAATCTTTCGCTCTGCGGGTCAATCTCCGCTTGCGCCTGAGCAGGTTCAAAAGCTTGTGAATGAATTGAAATTTCAGGTTCGCGGTCAGGCGCGCTAATTGGGCGTTAAAATAAAGGCGCGCAACCTAAAAATATAAAGGCAAAATTAAATCGGCATGGCTTCTGTGATCTCAGCCCATAAAAAACTGAAGAAAAAAAATATTCCTAAACTCGAAGCGCATGTTTACGCGGAAACTTCGTTAAGTACGCTGATTCTTGTTTCGATCTATTTTTTGCGTAAACATGGAATCCCCGCCCTTGCGGAAGAGATCACTGCGGCTGGTTTTCGATTATTTCCGCAAAGCTTTGCGCTGAAGAATTATCCGCGCTGGCCCGATTCGGCTTTGGCTCTGCGGCGCATTGCGGATTGTCGTGAGAAAGGCTATCTGAAAGGAAATGCGGCGGATGGCTTTGAGTTGAAATTCAAAGCGCAAAAATTGGCAGAGCGGACTGCGCTGGCGTTGGGCGTCATCAAGCCGGCGAAGGCGAAGATAAAGCGCAAGCCTAAAGTTCAGCCTGTGCAAAGTAAAAAACCTTTGCCGCAAAAGAATATAGAAAAAGCGGCGAAGGAGAAAGCCGTACATAAACCAATTGCCAAGTCAAGCGCGCCAAAAAAGGCGAGTGCGCGGATGGCAATCGCGGCGAAGCCGATTAGCGTCAAGAAAGCTAAAGCGCGATTGACGCTTCAGCCTGAGGCGGCAACCAAGCCAAAACTGCCCAAGGCGAGACGAAAAATTCAAAAGCCGGAACCCGCTCAAATGGCGCTACCGCTTCCAGTTAAGCGAGCGGCGCCGGAGCCTAAGAATGAGATTGCGCCTCCGGCGGTAATTGTCAAACAGAAAAAAAACGCGCCGTTGGCTTCCAAAGCGGAGCGCGCTAAAGCGGAGAAAATTGTGCGCGTTGTGGAAAGATCGGACGCTTATCGGCATTTCCGCCAGCATGGGGCGCGGACGAAGTTGAATGAATTTGATTTCCGCAATATGTTGTTGGCGACGATGGAATCGACGCCGGAGACTTTGACGCGCAATTTGAAATTGTTCAAAGATTCAGCGGCTTTGCAACAACATCAGGAGTTGATTGCTTTCCTTGATTTTTGCGAAGCGCAGTTTGCCAATTTGCTCAAACCGGCGCCGAAGCGACCTGTGAAGCGCAAGGCGTAATTTTAGAATGATTGGAATGGAAGGGATTGTCTTGTGAGTAGTCGAAAGTTACAGTATGCGGATCGCGTAGCTCTGCAACAAGCGGATCAGGCGATTCGGAAAGATGTTTTTCGCGCATTAGTGGAAGTGATTACCAATTGTAATGACAGCTATTCGCGCTTGGAACAAGCCGGCTGGCTGGTGGGCGGCGAGATTATTATTGAAGTGCAGAGAAAACATAAGAATTCCGTGATTCGCGTGCGCGATCATGCCGAAGGAATGAACGACGCGCGCATGGATAAGGTGGTCGGCACGTATGGCGAAGCGACCAGCGGCATTAAGGAAGATCAGCATGTGCGCGGGATGTGGGGGCGCGGGCTGAAGGACGCGATCTTTGGTTTGGGGCATGGGTCTGTGCGCTCTTTCAAAGGCGGTAATTTATACGCTTGCGCGTTATTGATCAAGAACGGCATTCCGACTTTTAATTTAGAGAAGCCGGTTAAAGCGAATGTTGAACTGCGTAAGCAATACGGCATTCTCGAAGGCAATGGCACGATTTTAGAAATTGTGCTTTCGCGCAACGATGTGAAGATGCCGCAATTTGATAATTTCCGCAATTATTTGCAAAGGCATTTTGAACTGCGCCCGATTATGAGCAACCCCAAGCGTAAAATAATTTTGCGCGAATTGGCGGCAGATGGGCAAATGCGTCAGGAGCATACGCTTAGCTATAAGTCGCCGAGGGGCGAAAAAGTCTTGAGCGAAAGAATCAAAGTGCCGGGTTTTCCCGCTTATGTGAAGTTGGAAGTCTTTCGTTCCGGCATTCAATTATCCACCCGCGGCGAAGAAGGCGATTATGCCGATGGCGGCTTGTTGGTGGTGAGTAAGGCGACGGTTATTTCATTGACCATGCTCAAATATGAGAATGATCCGTATGCCGCTTATTTTTACGGGTCTATGCAATGCGATTATTTGCACGATCTGTTGAAAAATGACGAACCCGTGCTAACTGCCACGCGCGACGGCATTAATTGGACGCACCCTTTTGCGAAAGCGTTAAAACTTGCCGTAGAAGAAAAACTTGAGCCGCTAATTCAGAAAGAGCGCCGCCAAGCTTTACGCGAAGAAAAAACCAAACTGGATAAACAACTGCGCCAGAAGATTCAAAAAGCCTTACATGAATTGAATAACATCGCCTTGAACGAACTGACCAACCCGCGCGAGAAGCGTAAAATCCGCTTGCCGGATTCGGGGATTGTTTTTTTCCCTGAACGCGCTTACGTGCAAACCGGCAGAACGCTAACGATGCTTTTACGCGCCAGAATTTTGGGAAAAAGCAAAGAGGATCGAACCGTTCGCATTTCTTCAAATAATGCGGAAGTGATCGTATTAACTCCGCAAGTTGTTTTGCAACCACATAAGCACGACCCCGCAGTAGGGGAGGCGCGCGTGCGTTTGGAGGGGCGGCAAGTGGGCGGCGAAGCGACCGTCACCGCCGCGCTGGCGAATTTACACGCGCAGGCTTTGGTGCAGGTCCATTCTAAAAAAGACGTTTTGCCAGAACTGCCAGCCAAAAGTAAAAACGCTTTATTCAACGATATTAACTTCGACGAACGCATGGATTCGCGTCAGCGCGTTTATTTTGACCGCGTGAATTCAAATATCGTCATCGCCACTGGCGCGCCTTCGGTAAAATTATATTTGGATGAAAATAACCGCCTCGATACCACCGTGCAAGGTCAGGTCTTGCTGGCGGAGCTGATCACTGAAGCGGTTTGCCGCGAAATCGCCCGTGAAGGCGTAGAGAAAGGTCGCTTCCTAGTGCTGGAAGGCTCAGAAGCGGATGCGATTCAAAATCACTTCATCCGTTTGCAAAATCGTTACGCCCATCTCATTCACGAATATATTGTGACTAAAGAATAGGAGGCAGATATGGCGAGCAAGCAAGTTCAACTTTCATGGACGCCCGCAGAGAGCTTCGTCTTGAAAGATAAAGACGACTTGCAAATTTTGATGAAGAAGCCCAAAGGCGTGAGCGCTTCGGATTTATTGCCCATGTCTTTGATCGGTTGCTCTTCTCACGATGTCGTTGAAATTTTGAAGAAGCAGAAACAAAATTTGCTTCAACTTAAAGTGACGGCTGAAGCCACGCAAGACGACGACCCGCCGTGGAAATTTCGCGCGATCCGCATTCATTATCAAGCCATCGGTTCAGGCTTGAGCCTCGAAAAATTAGAAAAAGCCATTCAATTGAGCAAAGACAAATATTGCTCGGTTTATGCCACGCTCAAAGACGCGGTTGAAATCACCCACACGTTTGAAATCCGCGAAGCCTAGCGCTTCACAACCTTGCGCCGCATAAAACGTATGTCCTTTGTTTGAACTAAAAAGGAAGGCGTCATGCACAGACATCATTTTAGACACAGACCAAAACGCTTGCGCGGATTTTTCCCCGGCTTCTTTTGGATTTTCATCATGTTGATGATTTTCTCCAAAGGGAATTGGTGGCCCGCCTTTTTGATCATACTGGGAATCTGGTTCTTCTTTAGCGCGATCTTTCGCGAGGATAAACAACCGCCGCTTGCCCCGCCCGAACCTGCCGCTCCCATTCAGCAGAAGCCTACGCCTCAGCCGGTTTCCGTTGAGCCGCGCAGAGAAGCGGGCGACTTGCCCACAAATTGCCCCAAATGCGGCGGACCTGTCCGCGCCTATGAAGTGAAATGGACAGGCGCGCAAAACGCCGCTTGCGCGTATTGCGGAGCGAATTTGAAATCAAAGTGACAACCAAAAGTTAAGCCTGTTGTAAAATTCAAGCATGGAAGCAATTGAATTAAGCGTACATGCAGTTCAGTGGGCGTTAGAAACCGCGCACAATTCTTTTGAACGTTGGAAAAGTCAAGCGGGCTATTATGATAACCGCCTGAATTCACACTTCAAAGGCAAGCTTGGGGAATTAGCCGTTGAGCGCTTTCTGTTGGATCGTAAGCTCAAGATTGATTCGCATTTTCGTTTCCCCGACCGAGAAAACTTGGCGGATATCGTGGTGAAACTTAAAGGCTACAATAAATTATCTCGAATTGAAGTGAAAACTTGGAGCGCAACATATTGGGAAAAACTCGGTCGTTGTATTGCCGTAAATCAACTGCCTGATTTGAAAAAGAAAGCCGATATTATTATTTGGTGCGTGACCGATCTGCAAGATATCCCAGGGACGCTTGCGCCGATGAAGATAACGCTCTATGGCTGGTCCATGCTTGCGGATGTGGAAAGCGCGCCCATCCAACCGACGGGCTTGGAAAATATGCGTAAGGTCAATAACCATCAATTGCCTGAAGACGATTTACGCAAACTGGAAACTTTGTTTGTAAATTTCCGCGCTTGAAGGCTTGATTTCCAGTCTAAGTAGTCGGTCGAAATAAATTTTACAAACCATCGCTCAAGGCGGCGTCCCCGCCGCCGAGGACGGCGGCTTGAGCAGGGAGAATTTACTAATTTTATATCGGCAGTATAAAAATTAACGTTTATCTATATCCGGTAATTTTTTACCTTTTAATTCGTTACGAATTTGAGCGTGTAATTTGGCGAGTCGTTTTTGAAAATTTGCCTGACGCTTTGCTACGACAAGTTGATCGTATGCTTTTTTAGAAAGTACCACAACCTCAGCCTTCCCATCACGTTCCACAATGACAGGCGCAATTTTGGCTTGTTTCATCACATCCCCAAAATGGATTCGGGCTTTGGTGGCGCTAATGGTCTTAAACATGACTTCCTCTTAATAAGCTGGTTAATTAATCAATATATACTTTTATAGGTGGATTGTCAACTCCACATTCCTTACATTTCACACAACAAAACCCCCTCTCCAAATGGAGAGGGGGTGGGGAGAGGTCAAATGATGATGGTTTTGCAAATCAATTTTATTTATCTTCTTTTATTTTGATTTCATTGAGCAATCCCTTCACTACATTCCAAGCCATTTCTGCATTTTCACGAGAAACTTCCATTGTTTGTCTTTGTTCAACACCTGGGTGAACCAAATTTCTAAATCCTCTTAAGCCATGCCCCCAATGGTATAAATTCTGACTAATAATTCTTAATTCCAAAGCGACATCAAGTAATCTATCAAGCACCCATCGATTTAAGTTTTTATCGTCGCCTGTAATTTTTTTACCATCTTTAGTCAAAACTCTTTCTAACCCAGTCAAAGCATCTGCTTCTCGAATAGATAATTGATCTAGAAGAATAGATTCCACTACACTTCCGCATAGAATTAAAGTAGACTTATACGACTTAACAGCCAATGAAACAACTGTTTCATACAAATCTCTTTCAAGCATCTTTGACAATTGAGGTGTCTTGATAATACTTAATTTCTCAAGTAATTCTTTTCCGTACCCATATTTATTCTGTAAATTTTGAGACAATAGATCATTTGCTATAGCGTTCAGCGCATCTTTTTCCTGAAACCTCAACAAATCTTCTTCAAGTAAAGGCTCTATTACAGGGTTAGTTCTCACAAGTCTGCCTTCAAAAGCGGCAGATTCATTTGATATTTTCTCGAAATATTTTTTCTTTAAGAAATCATCAATTTGAAACTCAATTTCTTCAATTTGCAACCCTAACAATGAAGTTAATTTATTTTCATTACAATAAATTACACCATCACTTGTTTTTGAAGAATACAACTTTACAATTAATAGCTTAGCAGACTCCAGTTCTTGTTGATATAAATCTGAGGCTTTTTGAAAGGCGCGCTGTTGCTCTTCTTCTTTTTGTAACCTTGCAACAATACGTTTATGGTTTTCTTTTACAATATCATCATTAGGATCTAAATTAATAGCAGATTTAAATAATCTTTCAGCTTCTGCTAAATCACCATCTCCCTCTTCTAATAATCCTAGATTATTCATTACTGCCGAATTTCCTCCTACATTTTTTAGGTAAGCACGATAATAGTTTTTTGATTGTTTTTTATCACCGGTTTTGTTATATGCAAAAGCAACTTCAAACACACTTTCTGCTGAGCGAATACTTTCATAAGGAAACATCTTAGTTAATCTAATAACTAAATCAAATCTTTGCTTAGAATGAAAGAAGGTAATCAGTTGAGAAAGACATTTTTTAGCAAAACGACCTTCATAATGGCAACCTCACTAATTACTTTTTCGACAATGTTGAATAGTTTTTCTATGTTTTTCTGGCTTTTATTAATTTGTACTAGGACAGGCTCAATCTCAACATAAATATCCTCATTGCCGCTATAAGTTTGACTTAAGAAATAATAATAAGAGGCATCTGTCCAATCTTTTAAGTCCATAGAGACAGAATATAAACAGTCATATATCTCGTATAAAGATTCGCGATCAAATAGAGATATTGAATTGACATATTCTTTTTTTACTTCTTCTAATTGAGTAGTCGATAATCTATCTTGATTTTTTTGTGAGGAATAGGTGTAAATAGCTTTAAAATATCTGGCTTTTCTCGCATCATTTATTTTATACGATATAACACCATTAATTGCTTCTGTAAAATATTGGTCGATCTCAATAGGGTATGGATAGCCAATGAAAAAATAAAAAGGGGATTCGAAATTAATACTTAATGGTATTTCCTCGATAACCTTGTTTGCTTCTTCATGCTTAGATTGCCTAAGATTGCAACATGCAAGAATAACGTGCCCATCAAAACCTAATGAATTTGTTATATCGTTCGCGATCGCCTTTTTAAGGATTGTTTCGGCATCTAGATATCTTTGAGATTCTAAAAGAAGAATACCCTTAAATGTATTCAAATTAACTTCTTGATGTAAATTCAAGTAACTTATTTGTTCCAGTTCATTAAAAGCTTGGTCATACTGCTTAAGCCTGTAATGCGCTAACGCTTTTAATATCTGTAATTCAAAAGAATTTAAATCTTTGTTTTTAGCCAAGTCGATATTTTGAATACATGTTTCATATTCTTTCATTTGGTATAACTTATCGCACAAGGTTATAATTAAATCTTTATCCAAAGGAAATTTGTTAATTCCGTTTTGAATTATGTGTACTGCTCTTGCAGTTGGTTCCAGAGAAGCTAGCTCAAGATAAGCCTTAACTGGCGGATTGTCTCCTAAGATAGAATTTCTAAAATGATAAAGTGATGAATATTCATTCTTTCCCTTGTATTTATCATTGTTGTATATTTTCCCTAACCTATAATTAATTTGTCCATTGTCAGATTTTAGATCGAGTGCTTTTTTATAAAATGTGATTGCTTCGTCAAAATCCCCGCTATTTTCTTTTATAGAACCCAATAAATATAGAGGATAATAGTTATTAGAGTCCTGCTTGATAACTTCTTTTAATAAATCAAATGCTTCATCAACTTTTCCTTTGATTGCTAAAACTTTTGCTAGCGCTATTTTGCATTCAAAGCTTTCTTGATTTTCTTTAAGTAATTCTCTAGCTTTTATTTCGGCTTCTTCTAATTCATCTTTATTAATAAGGCTTTGAATGTATTCTAATGAATTTTCCATAATTAATATCTCCTATCCGCCAAACCCCAATTCCTTCATGCTCTGCTCTGCGCTCTTCTTCTCTTTTCCCATTTCTTTCCAAAAGGCTTCATCATATCTTCTTGACCGCACAGGCAGGGGCATCGGCACGCCCCAGCCTAAGAGCAACACTTCTTCTTTGGGTTGCAGGCGGGCTAACATACCGCGCAGGGCATCTCGACCTGCTAAGCCTGATAGCACGGCTTGAATATCCAGATCGTCGCCCAGCCAGCCAGAGATGCGTGTGCCAAGTTGGGACATGACTTCATCGTAAATTTGGGATGGGCGTTGGTCAACGATCAGCAAGGTTACATAATATTTTCGTAACTCGCGGGCGATGGTTGCAAACGTGGTTTGTGACGCCATTTCACGATTCAATAGTTTGTGCGCTTCTTCAACGACGATAATTAAAGGTCGCGGCTCGGCTTTGCCATGCGAACGAAATTCGTTGGTCTTCTTTTCCCATGCCGAGCGAATCTTGCGCGTTAATAAATTGGAAACCAATAAATAATCCAGGTCGCTTTCGTGATCGCCAAATGACAAAACCACATGCTTGCCCGCTTCTAGAGATTGGATAATTTGGAGCGTAGAGTCTGCTGAGGGTTTAGAAACAATATAAGGCTGGTTAAAGAGGCGTCGTAATTTATCCTGTAAGCCAGCCGCCGCCGCCACATTCACGCCATTTTGTAGCGCCCATGCCGCCACGCTGTCTGGGTGTGGAACTTTTTTTGTGCGCCCTTTTTCATCTTCCACTTCTACTTCTTCTTGATTCATTTCTTTGAACCGCTCAAACCATTTCGCGCCAAACGCCGTGTATAAAGCGTTCAATGTGGTTGGCGTTGTTTCGCGCAAATTTAATTCGCGGGCGAGCGTTTCAATATCGCTTGTGGATATATCGTCCATCGCAATTTCTAAATTGAAATCCGCCTGACGACCTCGCATGGTTGACCCTGCCCCTAAGCCAACGCAACGCACGCCGGATTTGAACATGGTTTTTAACCCTTGAACGTTTTTCTTGGTATCCGAAGCCACGTCGTCAAAGCCATATTCGTTGTGCATATCTAAAACTAAAACAGAAGCCTTGTTGTGCTTCATCAAGCCAGCCAATACCAAGCGCGTTAAAAATGATTTGCCCGTGCCCGTTGCGCCAAACACGCCGGAGGAGCGTTGCACAAATTTATCCAAGTCAATGCACACAGGATGATTTTGTTCGCGGGTATAACCGATGATGAAATTTTTCTCTTCTTCGGGCTTGCCGAAAATTTCGGCAATATCGCCTTCATTCGCCAGCGAGACAATTGCATGGTGAGGAGGCACATTTTTGACGGGTAAAATGCGCGGTTGATCTTTCAACCCCGCGTCAATTTTCCCGCGCCAATCTTTATATTCAGGCGAGCCTTCGTCAGGTCCAACTTCCAGCATCAAGTTGGGCAGGACTTCAAGGTTGGCATACAGCGTTTGCCCGTGCAGGGCTTTTGAGATTTGAGGAGCGAAACGTCCTTCCATCTGCTCGTCTGCAAAGCGCGGATCGGTGGCGCCGAGTTGAATATCGGTGACGATGCCGTAGTAATTCCATTCGCCGCTTTGGATGACCACAAACGCGCCTTCCTGAATTTCCTGCGGAGAAACGGTGA